>JAUNUA010000166.1 GCA_030538435.1 Brachybacterium sp. | reverse complement strand
CGGAAGTCCGCCCCCTGGGGGAGGGAGCGCTCATCGGACTGCGCGTGCTCCACCGCCCGCTGCACCACGAACGAGGTGAGCGACCCGATGTCGCGGGTCCCGATCGACCAGGCGCACCACTCACGCGCGATCTGGTCCAGCGCCGTGCCCGCACGGAGATCGTGTCCGGGGGTGTTGCGCGCGGCGTCCAGCACCACCACCGCCATCGCGGTGTCATCGGTCCACTCCCCCGGTGCCCAACCGAGCACACCGCCGCCGATCATCCCCACGTCCTCGTCGGCCAGCAAGGGCGCCTGGAACTCGTACGGCGCCCCGAGCGCGTCCCCCACCGCTGCCGCTACAACGGCCCCCTGTGCCCGCCGCCGCTGCGTGCCGGTGAGGGGGCCCGCCCCCTCGCGGTCGCCGTCGTCCACCATGGAGACAGTTTCCCACAGCACTGCCGGTCATGACAGGGAACGGTCAGGTCAGACTCCCCGGGTAAACTGTCCTCCGCAACGAAGGAGCTTCATGTCCACTGCTTCCCCCCGTCCGCCCGCCGACGCCCCCGCCGACGCGGGATGCTGCGACGGTGGCGGCGACCCCCACGACCACTCGGGTCACGACCATCCGCCGACGGGAGCAGAGGTGGTCGGCGCCCTGGTCCGTGGGTTCTCGGTGCTGAGCCTCGCGATCCCGGTGCTCGCCCTCGGGCTGCTGATCGGGATCCTGTTGCTCACCCCCTCCACGCCGCTGGTCCTGGGGCTCGGGGCGCTGCTGGGTGTGCTGCAACTGGGCACCGTGGTGCTGTCGGGACTTGCCGTCTCCCGCACCCGCAGCGCGCTCGCGGTCCATCCAGGATTGCTGGTCGCCCGCGTCGGTCTTGACGAGGCGCTGCGCCTGGCAGTGGTCCTGCTGGCCCTGGTGCTGTTCGCGGCCGAGCCCCGCACGCCGCTCGGGCTGTGGATCGGCGCCGGCTGCGCGCTTGTGTGGCTGGCGCTAGCAACCGCCCAGATGATCTCCGCCCGCTCCCGCATCGCCCAGCCCTCGGCATGGTCGCAGGACCTCGTGTCCGGGCTGCTGTCCCAGAAGGTCGGGATCCCCCGCACCATGGCGATGCGTCTGCTGGACGTGATCGGGACGGCGGCCTTCCAGATCGGCGCGACGATTCTCGTGATCACCGCGCCGATCATGGTGCTGGCGACTATCGTGCTCGGCATCGCCTCGGGCCTGTCGACCCTGGTGCTGCAGCGCCGCATGCCGGCGGAGCGGACACGCTCCATGTGGGCGTTCGCACCGATCGCGGTCGGCGTGCTGACCGTGCTGCTCGCGATCCTGTCCGCAAGCACCGCCCCCGGGCTCTGATCCCGGGCTTCGGGACCCGCTGCTCCTGCTTCCCTCGACGTCTCCTCGGAAGGAGAAACCCCCCATGACCACGACCGACGGCCGCACCCTCCGCTCCGGTCTCGACCTGTCCCAGCGGGACGAGGCGATCCGCCCGCAGGATGATCTGTTCGGGCACGTCAACGGCGTCTGGTTGCGGGAGCACGTGATGCCCGCCGACCGCTCGGCCGACGGGGAGTTCCGCCGTCTGCGGGACCTCGCCGAGGAGCGGGTGCGCGAGATCGTCGAGGAATGCGCCGCGGACACCGCCGCCTCCCCGGACTCACCCGAGGGTCGCATCGGCACCCTGTACCGCGCGTTCATGGATGAGGACGCGATCGAGCGCGCCGGGTTGGCCCCGCTGGAACCCCACCTGGCCCGCATCGGGGCGATCGGCGAGCGGGAGGACCTGGTCCGTCACATGGCGGCGCCGGACAGTGGCGCGTCGGTCCTCGCGTCGTACGTGTGGACCGACGACCGCGACTCCACCCGCTACCAGGTGAAGCTGCACCAGGCGGGTCTGGGACTGCCCGACGAGTCCTACTACCGCGACCCCACCCACGCCGAGATCCGCGCCGAGTACCGCACACACCTGGAGCGCCTCGCCGAGCTCGCCGACCTGCCGGGACGTCCCGGCCTCGTCGAGGGCACCGCTGCGGACCTCGCCCACGCCGTCGCCGACTTCGAGACGCGCCTCGCGGCACTGCATGTCGATGTGGTGCGGGTGCGCGATCGCGAGAAGTCCGACAACCCGATGGACGCTGCCGCCCTCGCTCAGCTCGCCCCGGCGTTCGCCTGGGACGCCTACTTCGAGGGTGCCGGCGCCCCCGCCCGGGCGCGGGAGGTCGTGTGCGTCGGACAACCCGAGTACGTCGAGGCCCTGGACGAGCTGTTCACGGTCGAGCCGCTGGAGACGCTGCGCACCTGGCTGGCCCTGCACACGGTGTCCTCCTACGCCCCGTACCTGCCGCATGCCCTGGTGGAGGAGGACTTCGCCTTCTCCGGCCGGGTGCTCTCCGGTGCTGAGGAGCTGCGGGAGCGCTGGAAGCGCGGCGTGGCGCTCGTCGAGGGGGCCGTCGGCTTCGACATCGGCCGCCACTACGTGAGGCGCCACTTCCCGCCCGAGCACAAGGCGCGGATGGACACCATCGTCGCGCAGCTGATCGCTGCGTACCGCGCATCCATCGAGGAGCTCGACTGGATGACCCCCGCGACCCGGGAGAAGGCCCTCGCCAAGCTCGAGAAGTTCACCCCGAAGATCGGGTACCCGAACTCGTGGCGCGACTACACGGGGCTCGAGATCGACCCGTCGGACCTGGTGGCCTCGGTCGCCGCCGCCCGCCGCTTCGATGCCGCCCGCGAGTTCGCGAAGGTCGGCTCCCCCATCGACCCGGACGAGTGGCACATGACGCCGCAGACCGTCAACGCCTACTACAACCCGGGCCAGAACGAGATCGTGTTCCCCGCCGCGATCCTGCAGCCCCCGTTCTTCGACCCGGACGCCGAGGACGCCGTGAACTTCGGGGGTATCGGAGCGGTGGTCGGGCACGAGATCGGGCACGGGTTCGATGATCAGGGCTCGAAGTACGACGGTGACGGCAACCTGCGTTCCTGGTGGACCAGCGCCGACCGCACCGAGTTCGAGCGCCGCACCGGCAGCCTCATCGAGCAGTTCGATCGCCTCTCCCCTCGCGAGGTCGGCGACGAACACACCGTCAACGGCGCGTTCACCATCGGGGAGAACATCGGCGACCTCGGCGGGCTGTCGATCGCCCTGCGCGCCTACCTCATGCACCAGGAGGACGATGCCGACGGCCCCCCGGAGCTCGACGGCTTCACCGGGGTGCAGCGCGTGTTCTGGGCGTGGGCGACCGTGTGGCGGGCCATGAACCGCCCGCAGGAGACGCTGCGGCGCCTGGCCACCGACCCGCATTCCCCCGCAGAGTTCCGCTGCAACATCGCGCCGGGCCACATCGATGCGTTCTACGAGGCGTTCGAGGTCGACGAGAACGATGCCATGTACATTGCGCCCGCGGAGCGCGTGCGCATCTGGTGACCCGATGAGCGAGCTCCCCTACATCGGGCGCACCCGCCCGGCGACCGTCGGCTGGACCCGGGTGGTGGTGATGCTGGCGCTCGGCTTCCTGCTGGTGGCGGCCCTGGCCATCGGCGGGACCACGCTCGGTCCGGTGTTCACCGTGGTGGTCCTGCTGCTGTTCATCATGGTGGCGGTGTGGACGTGGATGCGCCTGTGGACCACGTTCGTCGTCGACCGGGACGGGCTGCGGATCCGCTACGGCGGGTTCCTCCCGCGCCCGCTGTGGCCCGTCGAGGAGTTCCGCACGGTCCAGCTGCGCACCGTCCCCGCCGCGTCGATGGGCGTGACCACCGGCGGGGTCGGCACCGCACAGGGCATGGTGCTGGGCGCCTCCCCCGAGCAGATCCGGCCCGTCGGGGACCGGAAGGTGTTCACGACCGGCAACACCAAGGACCGTTACCAGATGCAGATCTCCCGGCCGGGCACGCTGGTGGAGATCATCGGCACCGGCCCCCACCACTACCTGATCTCCCCGGAGGACCCGGAGGCGACCGCGGCCGCGATCGATGAGGCGATCCGCTCACGCCGCTCCCGGTGAGCCGGGCCGGTAGGCTTGAGCAGTCATCCATGACAGGGGAGCACCGCAGGGTGCTGAGAGTGCGCGTCGGAGCGCAGACCCTCGAACCTGAACCGGGTCATGCCGGCGGAGGGAGTCGGGACATCTCACGCCCCCGTCCGTGCCGTCGCGCCTCGCGCCGGTCCGGGTGGGAGCGCCCCTTCCCTGAGCGGAAGGAGAACCACGATGACGACACGCGAGACAGCCCAGACTCGCAGGGGCTCGGGGACGGCACTGGCGACCCGGCCCCTGTGGGGGTTCCGGACGGTGGATCTGGTGGTGACCGCCGCGATCGGCGTCGCCTTCGGGGTGGCGTTCCTCGGCTACGGACAGCTGTACATCCTTCTCGACCCGGTCACGGCGGTGTATCCGCCGAGCGTGGGCATCCTCGCCGGGATCTGGTTCCTGCCGGCCGTGCTCGCTGCGGTGATCGTCCGCCGTCCCGGCGCGGCGCTGCTCGCGGAGCTGCTGGCGGCGTTCGTATCCATGGCGCTCGGCGGGCAGTGGGGCATGCCGACCATGATCTCCGGGCTGTTGCAGGGCCTGGGCGTGGAGCTGGTGTTCGCGGCCCTCGCGTATCGCCGCTTCGCGGTGTGGGTTGCGATGCTCGGCGGGATGTGCGCCGCGGTGCCGGAGTGGTTCTATGAGCGGAACGTGTACTACCCGGAATGGTCGAGCGCGCACGCGACGGTGCTGCTGGTGCTGTTCCTGATCTCCGGGGCGCTGCTCGCGGGAGTGCTGGGCCGCCTGCTCGCCGGCGCCCTCGCCCGCACGGGGGCGCTGGATGCCTTCCCCATCGGCCGGGAGAGCGCCCAGGAGCGAGCCGTCTGAGTACCCACGAGGAGCTGGGCGTCCGCGACCTGACGTGGCGGCCGCTCGCCAGGCGCTCCCCCACCATCGAGGACCTCACCCTGCACATCGCCCCAACCGAGCGGGTGCTGCTCGCCGGCGCCAGTGGCAGCGGGAAGTCGACCGTGCTGCGGACCCTCGCGGGGCTGCTCGACCCGTCGGCCGGGGACATCGCGGGACGTGCCGAGGCGCCGGTGAGGCCAGGTGCGCGCGGGCTGCTGCTGCAGCAGCCCCTGCATGCGCTGATCGGGGAGACCATCGGCCGGGACACTGCCTTCGGGCCGGAGAACGTCGGCCTCGACCGGGAAGCGATCCAGCAGCGCGTGACTGCGGCGCTCCGCGCAGCAGCGGTGGACCTCGACGCCGACCGTGCCTGTCTCGAGGCCTCCGGCGGGCAGCAGCAGCGGGTCGCGCTCGCCGGGGCCCTCGCGCTGGGCCCGGACGCACTTCTGCTGGACGAGCCCACCAGCATGCTGGACGCCGATGCCGCGGCGGCGGTGCGATCGGCGGTGATCGAGGCCGCGTCGGGGCGGCGCCTCGTCGTCGCCGAGCACCGCATCGGCCCGTGGCTGGAGCACGTCGATCGCCTGGTGGTGCTCGGGCCGCGCGCCCGCATCCTCGCCGATGGTCCCCCGC
>JAUNUA010000165.1 GCA_030538435.1 Brachybacterium sp. | reverse complement strand
TCATCGATCATGACTCCGTACCGGGAGGGGTGGACACCCTTGAGGTGGCGCAGGAGGTCGCTGAACGCATCCAGGGTGGCCCCGTCGGCGGCCTCGGCGCTCGCCCGCACCGTCGCCTCCTCCAGCGAGGGCACGTGGATGTTCCCGTCGCGGTGACGGTAGTCCTCACCATCCACCCGGATCACGTCGAAGCGGCGGGACATGGCCTGGATCTCCCGCAGGAAGTCCTCCGCGGCGAAGCGCCCCTCCCCCAGGGCGTCCGGCAGTGTGTTGGAGGTGGCGACGACCGCGACCCCGCGATCGGACAGTTCCCGGGTGAGGCGCGTCATCAGCACCGTGTCCCCGGGATCATCCAGCTCGAACTCGTCGATGCACACCACCGAGGACTCCCCCAGCAGGTCCACCGTGGCGGCGAAGCCGAGCGTCCCGGCGAGGTTCGTGAACTCCACGAACGTGCCGTACACGGGCCTGCCGGGGGCGACGTGGAACAGGGAGGTGAGCAGGTGGGTCTTGCCGACCCCGAAACCACCGTCGAGGTACAGACCGCGGGCGGGTACGGGGCGCTTCCGCAGCAGCTTCGTCAGCAGCCCGCCGCCCTGGCGCGGGTCCGTCAGGGTCCGCGCGAAATCGGTGATGCGCTGCTTCGCCTCCTGCTGGGACGGGTGCTGCGGATCCGGCTCGTACGTCTCCAGGCGGGCATCGGCGAAGCGCGGCGGGGGCACGAGGTCCCGCACCAGGCGATCGAGGGAGGGGACGGGGGTGCGGTCGGCGAGGGAGGCGGTCACCGGGCCAGTGTAGGAGCCGCGCGGACCACGATCACCGCCGATGGGGCAGGATCGACTCCAGGTCCGGCGCCCACCCGTGCCGTCGGAGACCGGAGGAGGGATCTGTGCACCTGACGATCGACGGTGGCGAGCTGCTGCCCGCTCCCCTGCCCATCCGTGCTGACGACGCCGGCGCGGAGATGCTTGCCGAGCGCTACGCGTTCCCGGCGGACCGGCCGTTCGTCCGAGCGATGATGAACACCACCATCGACGGTGCGATCGCCGGTGCGGACGGCACCAGCGGGTCCCTGCACAACCCCGACGACAGCTTCCTGTTCGGCGTCCTGCGGACCCTCCCGGACGTGATCCTGGTGGGTGCGGAGACCACACGGGTCGAGGACTACCGGCGGCCAGGTGGTCGTCGATCGCTGCGGGAGCCGTCCCGTCGCCCCTCCGGCGCCCACCGCCCGGCGGTCGCGGTGATGAGCGTGAGCGGCGATGTGCCCACCGCCCTCGGCGCCGACTGGCCGACCTACGTGCTGACCCCGTCGGACGGGCTCCAGGCCGCCCGCAATCGCTGCCCTCTTCCGGCGAACCAGGTCTACCCCGCTGACACCGCGGAGCAGATGCTCGACGTCCTCGCCGGGCTCGGCCTGCAGGCGGTGCAGTGCGAGGGCGGTCCGAGCGCTCTGGCGCGCTTCGCTGCCGCGGGCCTGCTCGATGAGCTGTGCTTCTCGGTCAGCCACCGCACCGTCGGCGGCCCCTCCCCGCGAGTGATGGACGGGGACGCGCACGATCAGGCGTGGTATCTGGAGACGATGCTCCTCGGCGAGCACGCCACGATGACGCGGTACCGGCGAGCGTAAGGGGCAGATGTCGCGCGGGGCCGGCGTCCGTCACAGGCGGGTGCCGACGGCGTGGGGGCCGGGCGGCGCTCCGGGATCGCGTCGTGGCAGTGACAGGTCGGTGATCGCGACGGGCAGGTCGAGCATCCGGATCAGGTACTCCCCCACCCGGTGCTCCCACGCGGCAGGGTCGACGTTCCACTCGCGGGTGTGGGTGGCGTCCGCGATCTCATGATGCTCGATCAGGTCCGGACGCAACCGGGCGAGCGCGTGGCTGGGTTCCTTCGGCACCGTCCGATCCTCCGCGGCGTGCAGCAGCAGCGCCGGGGTGTTCAGGTGCTGGGCGTAGAAGTCAGGCCGCATCTCCGTCAGGGCGATCGGTTCGTGCAGGGCGACCATCCGTCGCCCCAGGGGTGAGATCAGCATCCATCCCGCGATCTCCTGCATGAGCCGGGGGGCGCGCAGGGCGCGGGCGTGGTGACGCAGGATGTCCTGCCAGTCCACCGCGGGGGAATCGAGCACCAGGGCGGTGATCCGGTCGCGATGCTCCGAGAGGACGGAGGTGCGCAGGCTGATCCCTCCGCCCATGGACCAGCCCATCAGCACCACGCGGCGCGCGCCGTGCTGCAGCGCGTACGCGACGGCCGCGTCGGCGTCCTCCCATTCGGCGGCGCCGAGGTGGTGCATGCTGTCCGCCGAGGGCGGGGCGCCGGTGTCGTTGCGGTAGGTGATGACGAGACTCGTCAGGCCGAGCGCGTGCATGAGCGGCAGCGCGCGCAGGGCCTCCCCGCGGGTGGCGCTGTGACCGTGGATCATGATCACCCAAGTGTCGGGGTCCGCGGTCGCGCTCGGGGTGGGCGGCACCAGCCAGGCCGGCATCCGGCCGACGGGGCTGTGAATATCGACGTCCCGGTACTCCAGGCTGTGGGCGCTGCGGGGGTCACCCGCCCAGAAGAACCCGTTGGCCTGGGCGGGGCCGATGTCCAGCGGCACCGGGGTGTCGCGCGCGAGGATCGGTCGGGCGACGGTCGTGGGAGTGGGCCGGCCGAGGACATCCCCGAGGCGCAGATGCACCGCTCCGCCCTGCTGGCGCAGGGCCAGAACCCCGGGACGAGCCGTCTCCTCGGTCGCGTCCAAGTGGACCCGGTCGGGGTGGACCGCGCGGACGACAAGGTCGGGGCGGCTGCGGGAGTGCGGGATGAGTGGAAAGCGCGCCATCACGCGGGCACCGATGGTCAGCAGGCCCCCGGTGAGCAGGAACGCCGTGCCCCCGGCGACGAGCGCGACAGCGATACCCCCGCCGGCAGTACGCGTGCTGTGTGGCCCGCGGCCCCTCCGCCAGCGGCGCCGCTGCGTCCTGGACTCGCCGAGACTGCAGGTCATCCGGCGGAGGGAAGTCATACGGGAGAGTCTAACCAGCGGCGCGTAGGATGCGGCCGCGAGATCGTGGTCGGGACTGCGCAGAGCTCCGGCCCCCCCCTGATCGGAGGTCACCCATGTCCCACAAGCCCATCGGCGACGGCACCTACCCGATCGCCTTCACGCCCGAGCAGTGGCGCGAGCGCCTCACCCCCGCCGAGCACCAGGTGCTGCGGGAGGGCGGCACCGAGAGGCCCTTCACCGGGGAGTACGAGGAGGTCCGAGAGGCCGGCACGTACGAGTGCCGGGCCTGCGGGGCCGAGGTGTTCACCGCGGAGACCCAGTTCGATGCGCACTGCGGGTGGCCCGCGTTCTACGCGCCGCGCGACAGCGATGCGGTGGAGCTGCTGGAGGACCGGTCGCTGGGTATGCGGCGCGTGGAGGTGCGCTGCGCCTCCTGCGGGTCACATCTGGGACACGTCTTCGAGGGCGAGGGGTTCGCCACCCCCACCGACCAGCGGTACTGCATCAACTCCATCTCCCTGCGGCACACGCAGGATTGAGGGTGCGGCGCGCCTGATCCGGCGTGTCGGTGGGCGGCGATACGCTCGCCGGGTGAAGGTCCATGAGTTCCCCGTGACGGGCAGCAGGTTCCGCGCCGCCATCGCGCGGATGACCTCTGCCGTGCTGCGCCCGGAGGTCGCCTGGCACGAGGTGCCGGCCCCCGGGAAGATGGCGCCGCATGCCTGGGCCGCGGGCGGCGAGGTGCTCCTGCACGGTGAGGAACTCGCGAGCGGTCGACTGGTGGTGCTGCACGATCCCGACGGTCAGGAGTCCTGGCAGGGGGACTTCCGGATGGTCGCACTGGTGCAGGCACAGCTGGAACCGGAGTTCTCGGTGGAGGCGATGCTGGGGGATGTGGCCTGGTCATGGGTGACGGAATCCCTGGAGCTGCACGACGCCGATGTGCGCGAGCTCGGGTGCACCGCAACCCGCGTCGTCTCCCAGAGCTACGGGGCTCTCGCGTCACGCCCCACCAGTGTGGACGTGGAGATGCGGGTGTCCTGGACTCCCGTCGAGGAGGACCTCGCGCCTCACTTCGCGGCCTGGACGTCGATGCTGACCGCGGCGGGCGGCCTGCCCCCTGCGCCGCCGCACATCGCCCCCATCGCCCCCACCCATCGCGCGCGGGCACCCCACCCGGACTGCGAGGACTGAGGACCCACCGTGACCGATGAGACCATCGGCGTGCCCGACGGCGCCCCTCGGCGAGCCCGCCGCGGAGGCGAGACCTCGCGGCGGACGCGCGACCGCTCCGACCGCACGCGGCGCGCCACCACCCCTCCCCCGCGCTCCGCAGCGGACCACCCTGCGCTCCCGCAGGAGGACACCGAGGATGCGCTGCCGGTCCTGCGGTCCCCGGCCGGTGAGCTCGCCCCCGTCATCGACCGCATCCAGCCGATGCTCGCCTGGTGCGAGCGTGCGGCGAGCGCCCCGGAGGAGCCGGTAGCGGTGGATGCCGAGCGGGCCTCCAGCTACCGGTACAGCGCCAAGGCGTACCTGCTGCAGCTGCGCACCGAATCCGCGGGGACGGCGCTGGTGGATCCCACCGCCTTCGCCCTGCCGAACGCGCTGCGGGAGACCCTCGCGGACCGGGAATGGGTGCTGCACGCTGCTACGCAGGACCTGCCGAGCCTCGCGGAGCTGGAGCTGCAGCCGCACCGCCTGTTCGACACCGAGCTTGCGGCGCGACTGCTCGGCATGCCGCGGGTGGGCCTCGGGGCCGTCGTGGAGGACACCCTGGGCTTGCGGCTCGCGAAGGAGCATTCCGCGGCGGACTGGTCCACTCGCCCGCTGCCGGAGCCGTGGCTGGTGTACGCGGCGCTGGACGTGGAGATGCTGGTGCGGATCCGCGACCTCCTCGCGGAGCGTCTGGCTGCGGCGGGGAAATCGGAGTGGGCGGAGCAGGAGTTCGCGCACCTGCTCGCGCATCCCCTGCCGGCGACCCGGGAAGAGCCGTGGCGGCGCCTGCATGGCATTGGGGGGCTGCGTCAGGTCCGCCAGCTCGCCGCAGCACGGGCACTGTGGACGCGCCGGGACGAGATCGCATCCCGTGAGGATCTCGCTCCCCACCGGGTGGTGAAGGACCGTGACCTGGTGGCGGCCGCGAAGGTTGCCGGGCAGGGCCGCACCGCCTTTGCCGCTGCGCTGCCTGCCCCGCTGCGCGGGAAGGACGCCTGGTGGCAGGCCGCGCGCTCCGGGTGGGAGCTGGCGGAGCCCCACCTGCCGACGCGGCCGGAGCAGGAGTCACCCCCGCCGCACAAAGTGTGGTCGAAGAAGTACCCGGAGGTGTGGGAGCGCCTGGTACCCGTGCGCGATGCAGTCGCTGCGCGTGCCGAGGAGCTCTCCGTGCCGACCGAGAACCTGCTGCAGCCCGCGCTGCTGCGCCGCTGGGTGTGGGAGCACGAGAGCGCCGGCGATCCGTCGGAGGTGGCTGCGGAGCTGTCGCAGCTCGGGGCACGCCCCTGGCAGGCGGA
>JAUNUA010000164.1 GCA_030538435.1 Brachybacterium sp. | reverse complement strand
CTCCCCATGCGGTGGATCGGTGAGCGCAGCAACGCGAGACCCACCAGCACCACCAACAGTGCCTCACCGAGATGACCTCCCAGAATCGGCAAGGTGCCGATCGCCAGGAGAAAAAAGATCACGAACTCCGGGATGCGCATCGTGCCCACACCCTGGACAAAGTTCGACACCTCGTCCCGGACGAACGTGCTGATGGTCCGACCCTGACTGGAGTGAACCTCCACTGCGGCGTCGCGGCTGCCCGACGCACGGCGCGGGGAGTACGGCATCGTCACCCGATCACCTCCGCATACACCCCCGCGATCGCCGTGACCATCGCCCGAACACCGTGCTGTCCGGATTCTCCCAGGTCGCGGGGGGTTGGTCGAGACGCGAGCTGGGTCGCTTGCACCACCATTACCCCTGCGACCGCCAATGGGTCCTCGGCGTCGACCAGGCACCGGTGCGGCACGATCTCCGCGTTCCCGCCGACGTCGCTCGCCACCACCCCCCGGCCGTGCACCACCGCGTCCAGCAGTGTGTAGGACAGGTTCTCCCACGCCGAGAGCTGCACCACCACGTCATGGTCCCGAAGCGCTGCCGCCGGGTCGGCGTGTCCGATGAAGTCGACCTGCCCGCTCAGGCCGAGACGCGCGGCGTGTTCGCAGATGCTCTGCTGGAGCTCCCCCGTCCCGGCGATCGTGAGACGCGCCTGCGGGTACTCGGCCACGACCACTGCGAAGGCATCGAGAACCCGGTCGATCCGCTTCTCCGGTGCCAGCCGCGCCAGGGACAGGAAGCGCAGACCCCTGTCCGGTGCGACCGGTTTCGCGGGCAGATCGACCCCATTGCGGATGACCGTGACCGGGGCACGCCTCCCCCACTGCGCGAGGACCTCGCGCCGCGTCGACTCCGACACCGCGATCACCCGATCCGTTCGGTGCAGACGCGCCCGATGCATCAACGCCTTCCCCCGCGCCGCGATCGCGGAGCGCTGATAGAGCCGGCCGCCAGCGGCGATGCCATGCTCGGTGGAGACCACCCGGACCCTCCGCCCGCGCCCTGACCGCGCGGCGAGCACCGCGGCCGCACCGGTGACGTCGGCGAACGCCAGGTGCGTGTGCAGGAGGTCCGGACGGAGGCGTCGCAGCACCCGGTGCACCGTCCGCATCGCAGTGAGCGCACCGTCGACCGGGGAGACCGGGCCCGTGATCACGGGCGTGCCCTGGTCGCGCAGCTGCTCGGCGAGTGGCCCCGGGGGGCACAGCACCACTATCCGCCACCCGGGGATCCCCACCCGGGTGGCATCCAGGACATGCCGGGCGACCCCGCCGAGGTCAGCGACCGGCACCAGCCACAGCACGGTGCGCGGCGCCCCGTCGGGACCGGTCGTCACCTCAGAACCACTCGTGCAATCGGTCCAGCGCCGTGAAGAATCCTTCGCCGGTGTTCACGTGTCCTTGCCAGATCTCCGGAATGAAGGGGGCGTGCGGGGCGAGCCGATCGAGGCGTTCGGCAAGGTCCTGGAAGTCCACCTCGCCCTCGCCCACCTGCACACCCTCACCGTCGACCCCGACGGCATCCACGATGTGCAGGTGCTCGATGTGCGGACCCATCTGTTCGACGTACTGGCTGAACGGGCGTTGGTAGAAGGTCGCTGCGAGCTTGGAGTGGGACACATCGAAGGTGAGTCGGCGACCGGTCTGCGCGCAAAAATCCGCGGTGTCACCCGGCTCCATGAAGAGGTTGTGGAACTGCTGTCCGCCCTTCAGCCAGGGGAACGGCGGGAGGGTCTGGGCCGTCAGACGCACACCGTCCTCGTCGATCCTCTCCAGCCCGTCCTGCACGCGGGCGTAGAGCGGTGCGCGCTCCTCGGGCCGCAGATGACGATCCGGCAGGAACCCGCCCAGGGTCACCACCACGATCGGGTCGTCCTCGGCGGTGAACCATGTCCGCAGGCGGCGCGTCAGGTCCACCACCCGCTGGATCTCCTGGACGGAGCGCTCGCGGATCTCACGGTCCTCGCTCGCCAGATCGATGAGGAAGTCCCCGGGATAGAGGTCCGGCGCGTGCACGGTGAAGAACTGGGGCAGCACCTCCCCGGCGTCGAAGAAGTCCGCGGGGTCCAGGTCCATGTCCGTGCCGGACTGGTGGAACTCCAGGAAATCAGGGTCGCTGACCTCCAGCAATGGCCGGAAGTCGTGGAACCTGACCGGGAGACCCCAGGGCCGCCGGAAGGAGTAGGTGCGCTCACGGGAGACACGGTCCACAAGGTCGCCGGGGTAGAAGAAGTCACCCTCCGGAACGGCCCGCTGCAGAGTCACCCCGAGCAGAGCGTCCAATCGGTCCGGCTGCAGTCCGCGGCCCGGGGACTTCACGGTGACATCAGCTGCCCGTACCCTCTCCCCGACCTCGAGATCACGCGCGGCGACCAGGGACTTCGCCAGGTTCACGCGGTTCATCAGCTCCCCGGTGGAGACAACACGCGGGTCAGGGCACCCGATCGCATCCTCCACCTCGCGGATCTGACGGACCATCGTCGCGAGCTCCTCCGGCAGCAGGGACACGGTATGGTCGTTGCCCTCCAGGGTCTTGTCGACCGTCACGTGCTTCTCGATGACCCGGGCGCCCCGCGCGACGGCCGCGAGGGCCACATGCCAGCCTCGTTCGTGTCCGCTGTAGCCGACGGGACACTCCCCGAGGTCCGCGAGCCGTTCCATATAGGCCAGATGCACGTCCTTGAACGGCGCCGGATAGGTGGACTGGGTCTGCAACAGGGAGAACGGTGCTCCCGCTGCACGCAGCACGTCGATGGCCCCCCGGATCTCCGCCTCGGTGCTCATCCCGGTGGAGACGATCATCGTCTCCCCGAACGTGGCGACGTGCCGCAGCAGATCGTGGTTCGTGAGGTCCGCGGAGGCGATCTTGTACCCGGGGAGCCCGTAGTCGTGGAGGGCATCAGCGGAGGGCAGATCCCACGGTGTGCAGATCGCCTCGATCTCCCGCTCCGCGCAGTGATCAAGCACCCGGTACATGTCCTCGGCCCCCAGGGAGTACTTCTGGAGCAGCTGCATCGTGTACTGCGGGCCGAGGTCCTCCCCGGCACCGGAAGCCCCCCGGTACAGGGCGTCCATGTCGCGCAGCTGGAACTTCACCACATCGACCCCCGCCTCGACGCAGTGATCGACGAGGGTCTTCGCGAGCTCCACATCGCCCTGGTGGTTGTTGCCGATCTCCCCGATGACGAGGGCCCGTTCCCCCTCCCCGATGCGATGGCGCCCCAAGCGCAGTGTCCGCTCCCCGGGGGTCGCAACGGCCACCAGGCGCCCTCGCTCGTCGAGGACCGGGATCCGGTCGATCCCGGGCCGCAGCAGGGCGGCGATGTCGGCGACCGCGGCGCCCTCGGGGACGGAGACGAAGTCACGGCGGGCCGCTTCTGCGGCAGGGGCGGTCAGGTCCGGGGTGGGGTGGGAGACCAGCCACCGGCGTACGTCCCCGTCGCTGAGGGTTCCGCGGACCACACCGTGGGAATCGACCAGCAGCACCAGGCGGGATTGGTTCTCCCCGATCCGCCGCAGAGCCTCCTGCACGGTGGCGGCTTCGTCGACGACGTACGGTCCGGTGTGGCGGTCAAGGATCACGGCAGTCTCCATCCGAGGTGGGTCAGCATGCTCTCTGCGGCAGCGACGTCGGCGACGGTGTCGATGTCGGTGCCCTCCGCTTCGTCCAGGACGAACAGCTCCACCAGACCCCCAATCCGGTTCTCCTGCTCGCGATAGATCTGCGGCGCCGTCACGTACAGGCTCCCGTTCTCGAAGTAGTGCATCTGCTCCGGCTCCAGGTCCTGGCGGCGTGGCCGGGCCATTGGGTCGTACGCGGGCACGGCCCCGACGCCAGGGCGCTCGGGGAGTCTCCAGAAGAAGGGAGACTCGGGGACCACGCCGATGAGCGCGTCGGCGGGCCCGGAGCGGAACGACTCGATCGCGCGCCGTACCGTGTCCTCTCGTCGCACCGGGGACGTCGCCTGCAGCAGAACCACGGCATCCAGGACCTCGCCCTCTGCTTCGACGACATCCATCGCGTGCAGGATCACCGGTTCGGTAGGGGTGGTGTCCTCGGCGAGGTGCGCAGGCCGGTCGATCACGCGCGCACCGGCGGCCCGGGAGACCGACGCGATCTCCGTGTCCTCGGTGGAGACGACGACCAGGACATCCTCGAGCGCCCGGCGGGCTGCGAGCGCCTGGGTGATCGTCCAGGTGATGAGGGGTCGTCCACCGACCGGCAGGAGGTTCTTCCGCGGTATCCCCTTGGATCCGCCGCGGGCCGGGATGACGACGAGGGCGGTCATGCGCTCTCCGGCGCTCCCGTCACCGCGTCGTCCTCCAGCAGCGTCGCCAGTCGCGCGGAGGGCTCCTCCCCGGGATCGGCGGGCGCCGGGGTCGGTTCGCTGCCGCCGAGGCGCCGCATCCGGTACCGATCCCAGAACTCGTAGATCCAGCGCGGTGCACCCGGGGCGTGCACCCAGCTGGGGATGCCGCGGGCCGCGGCCTCAAGCACCCCGGTGGAGAACACGGCGATGACGGGGCTGGCGAGATCCCGCAGCGGGACGTCGGTCGGGGCGAACTCGATCCCGCGCCGCTGCCACAGGCGATGCTGTGTGCGGGAGAGGACATCGGTCTCTGCAGGGTGGGGACGGTAGAGAGCCCCGGTCCTCCGGCAGGCGTCGACGGCCGCGCGGCCCAGCAGGCGCCGGGAGAGCTCCGCGCCGTGCAGCTGGCCGAGGAACACCGGTCGTTCCTGCTGTACGGGGTTCCCGTCGGCGCGATCGTGGGCGGCCTGCCACAGCATCTGGGATCCGAGGGGCCGCGTCTGCACGTCGGTCCGGCCGGAGCGGTAGAAGTCCCCGTCGGCGTCGGACCAGGCGAGCAGGGTCGTCTCCCGCGGCAGCGGTGGTGCGTAGGGGGTGAGAGCGCCGTGCTGGACCACGTAGGCGGGCAGGTCCTCGCGGGCGGCGAGCGCGTGGGCGACGCGACCGGCGGCCAGGTGCTGACCGATGGTGAGGACCGCACCGATGCCCCGGATCCGCAGGGCCCGCTCCGGGTCCGCGGTGTACTCGTGGTGCCACTCGGGCCCGGTCAACTCCGGGAGGTCCACGTCGACGGGGGTGAGGACATCGACGGTGCGCCGCAGATAGGGAAGGGCCGTCAGCTGCGAGGCTCGCGCGGTGGGAGAGGGGGAATCGACGGCGATCAGCAGCACCGGGCCGCTCTCACCGTCGCGTCGGGAGATCCGCCAGGCTGCGCCCCCTTCCGGGGTCTCGGTGCCCAGCAGCAGTGTGCGCACCGCTCCGGTCGCTGCGTGCTTGGCCTCGCGGGCGCGGTGCCGGGAGCGGGACCATTCGCGCCACAGGTCCATGTCCTCGGAGTGGATCAGGGCCACAGCGTCTCGACCTCCTCGATGCGGTGATCGAAGGTGTGCTCCGCCAGGGTGCGGCGCATCCCCTTCTCGCGGATGCTCCGTGACCACGGCGCATCCGCCATCGACCTGCGGCACAGGTCGATCAACTCGTCCACATCATCCCAGACTGCGACCTCCTCGCC
>JAUNUA010000163.1 GCA_030538435.1 Brachybacterium sp. | reverse complement strand
GGAGGGTGACGGCTCCGGGAAGGACGACGGTGCCGATGGTGAGCCGCGCACCTGAGGCGGGGCGGGCGATCGCGGAGCTCACGGACGCCCCCTCCCCCGCCATCGATGAGAGTGTGCGCGCGGACTACGTGCGACTTCTGCGGCGTGTGCCCGGTGCTCTGCATCGCGAGGGGGACGCGTTCGGGGCAGATGGCCGCCGGGTGCACCTGACCGCGAGCGCCTACGTCGTCGACGCCACCGCGGACCACCTGGCGCTGCTGTGGCATCGCAAGGGCTCCTTCTGGGTGCAGCCCGGCGGTCACATCGATGCCGGGGAGACGTCGCTGGAGGGGGCTGCGCGCCGGGAGGTTGCCGAGGAGATCGGGCTCACGGACCTGCAGATGCTGGGTGGCGGGCCCGTGGAGCTCCAGCGCCACGACCTGTCCGAGGCCTTCGGGGCCTGCGGGGCCCACTGGGACGTGCGCTACCTGTTCCGAGCCGATGCACCCGCCGCGGAGCTGACCCTTCAGCCGTGCGCGGAGACCCCCGAGGTGCGGTGGGTGCCGTGGCCCCGCACGCAGGGTGGGCAGTTCAGCACCGTGGTGCCGCTGCCGGAGGGGACCGTGCCGGACCTCGCCGGAGTGCTGTCCGCTCTGGCGCCGCACATGGCCGGGTGGGTCAGTTCTCGGCGAAGCTGACGCCGTCGAGGAAACCGCGCGCCCTCTCGGTGCGCGGGTAGGACTCCAGCAGCGCCCAGAAGTCTGCGCCGTGGCCGGGGACAAGCAGATGAGCGAGCTCGTGCAGCAGCACGTAGTGCAGCACCCAGTCGGGCATGCCCTGCAGGCGGGTGGAGATGCGGATGGTGCCGTCGACGGAGGTGCATGATCCCCAGCGGGAGCGCTGCTGGCGACTCGACCAGGTCACCGACGTCGGGCGGGCGCGGCCCTGCAGGTGCGCCTCGCTGAGCGAGCGTGCGAGCTCCTCCAGCTCGGCGTCACCCGGAGCGGTACGGCGGTCCTTCCGAGCGAGGCGATCGACCATCTCGCGCACCCACCGTTCCTCCTCCCGGCGGGACATCGCGGCGGGAATGGAGATCTCCACGGTCCCCTCGCGGCGGCTCACGGAGACGGTCTTGCGGCGGCGCCGGGATCGCACCACGACGATCGGCTCACCCCGTGGCCCGGTGATTCCACGATGCGGACCCCTGTCGTTCATGTCTCTCCTCGTTCGCGAGTTTCCTCGATCCCCATGCTGTGCACGACATCGCGGCACGTCAGCACTGTGGGGCACGGCAATCGCTCGCGGTCGTCAACAACGCACACCGCACCTTCCCACACCGCATCCACAGCCCACGCCATCTTGTCCACAGTCGGTCCCCGATCCCGCGTTGACCCGGGGGCACCCCTCCCCCTAGGTTCGCCTGAGGCGAGACCCCGGGATAACTAGCAGGACGCACACGGGGAAGGTGCGCGTGGTGCTGAGCGCCCCCGGGGTCTCCCGTGGTGAATCGATGCCGAGCAGCCCGTTCGGCATCGCCCCGAACGGCCCGCTCCGTGCACTTTCCCGCTCCCCGCGAGCACCAGCCCCGAAGCACGTAGGCGGGCCGTCGGCGCGTCCGCGGGCGATGAGACGAACACCCCCGCACCACGCCTATCGGTGCGCCGGTTTCGACCCGAGGCGGCGGGAGGGTTAGTGTGAATCGGAAATGATCCGTCGCCGACCGGTGCACCGCGCCCGGGACGCGTCGATGGACACGACGAAGGAGTATGCATGGCTGACGAGAAGTACAACGGTGAGTTCTACTGCGTGAAGTGCCGTGAGAAGCGGGAGGCCGAGGGTGACGTGCACGTCTCCAACGGTCGGCGGATGGCCAAGGCCGTCTGCCCGGTCTGCGGTACGAAGCTGAACCGGATTCTCGGCAAGGCCTGAGTTCCTCACCCCGGGCCGAGGGTCCGGGGTAGCAGCGGGGCGGGACACCAATCGGTGTCCCGCCCCGCTCGCGCGTTCAGGCGGCGTTCTTCCGCGGGCGGCCGCGTCCGCGCTTCGCGGCGACGATCTCGCCGGCGACGAGGATCTGGCCGCCCCACACGCCCCAGGGCTCGCGGCGCTGCAGGGCACCGTCCAGACACTCCTGGCGCAGTGGGCAGGCGGCGCACAGGTCCTTGGCACGCTCGAGGTCGCGGGGGTGCTCGGAGAAGAACAGCTCGCTGTCGCCCCACTGGCAGGGCAGGGTGGCAACGGTGGTGTCGGCGCGGGGCACAGCTGTATCAGTGCGGGGGGCACCTGTATCAGTGCCTGCTGCTGTATCGGTGCGATCAGCGCGGATCAGGACGTCGGTCATCGTCGTATTTCCTGGGGTTCGTCGTGTCGGGGAGGCTGGGGAGGCCAGCGGCGGGAGCGGCAGCGGTGCCGCGCGATCGACCGACGGATCAGGAAGACGGTCAGGTCGTGCGCTGCACCTGCTGGGCCTCGGGGCCGCCGGGGCGGCGCCGTGCGCGCAGCGAGGAGGTGCCGCAGTGCGCGAGGCGGGGCTGGCCCTGCCCGGTGGGCTGGACGGTCCTGTTGTCGATCATGCGAAACACCTCCTTTCCTCTGCGCGTGGCCCGGTTCTCCCGGGGCACGACTCGAACGATGAACACCGGCGAGCCTACACCCCCGTCACCGTGCCGCCCATCTTTTTTTGACCTGCGACGATGCCCGGGTCTCGGGGTGCCCTCGGCTAGCGGTGCGCGGCGAGCAGGGCGAGGACCTGCTCGCCGTAGCGCTCAAGCTTCGCCGGCCCCACGCCCGGTACGGCCAGCAGGGCCTGCTGGCCGCGCGGCTCGCGTTCGGCGATCGCCTCCAGGGTGGCGTCGGAGAACACGGTGTAGGCGGGCGCCCCGTTCTCCCGCGCCGTCTCCAGGCGCCAGGCCCGCAGCGCGTCCATCAGTTCCTCGCTGTGGGTGGGCGGACAGGTGGAGTGGCGTCCGATCCGCTGGTCGTGCGGGACGACAAGACCGCCCCCGCAGACCCGGCACTCGGTGTGCAGGGTGGCGCTGCGCCGCCCGGTGCGCCGCGGGGTGGCGCCGCCCCCTGCGGAGCTGCGGGGCCGCTCCAGGATGCCGTCGAGGAACCGGGAGGGCTTGCGCGATCCCCGCGCCCCGGGCGTGCGGGCCGCGGACCAGGACACGGTCAGCAGGTCCTTCGCGCGGGTGAGGGCGACATAGAACAGGCGGCGCTCCTCCTCGACCTCCGGTTTGGTCTGGGCCATGGAGATCGGCAGCAGGCCGTCGCTGGCGCCGATCACGAACACGACCGGCCATTCCAGGCCCTTGGCGGCGTGGATGGAGGCGAGGGTGACCCCGTCGACCTCGGGGGCGCTCTGCGCCTCAGCCCGCTCCTCGAGCTCGCGCACCAGGTCCGCGAGCACCGCGCCGGGCCGCGCGGCCACCGTGTCGGCAAGGTTCACCAGGGCGTTCAGGGAGTCCCAGCGCTCGCGCTGGGCGCCGGTGCCCTCTGGCGGCTCCTGCGCCCAGCCGAGCTGACCGAGGATGTCCCGCACCGCGCGCGGCACGTCCTCGAAGTCGTCCGAGGTGGCGGCGGCGCGCAGGGCCAGCATGCCGCGGCGCACCTCCTGGCGTTCGAAGAACCGGTCGCCGCCGCGCACCAGGTAGCCGATGCCGCGTCCGGTGAGCGCCTGTTCCATCGCCTCGGACTGGGAGTTGGTGCGGAACAGCACGGCGACCTCCGCGGCGGGTCGACCGTCGGCGATCAGCTCGGCGATGCGCGAGGCGACCCCCTCGGCCTCGGCGGGGTCATCCGGGTAGGACTCGATCACCGGTGGCGGTCCGTCCTCGCGCTGGGCGACAAGGGTGAGGCGGTGGGTGCGGGTGCGTCCGTGGGCCCCGTCCAGCACGGTGTTGGCCAGCGTCACGATCTGCGGGGTCGAACGATAGTTGCGCTCGAGACGCACGGTGGTGGCACGGCGGAACTCGGTGGCGAAGCGCAGCAGGTAGGAGGCGCGGGCACCGGCGAAGGTGTAGATGGTCTGGGCGGCATCCCCCACCACGCACAGGTCATCGCTGCTGCCCAGCCAGAGCCGCAGCAGCGAGTGCTGCAGCGCGGAGACGTCCTGGTACTCGTCGACCACGAAGTGGCGGTACTGCCCGCGCACCTCCCGGGCGACGTCGGGGCGCTCGGTGAGGATGCCGACCATGTGCAGCAGCACGTCCTCGAAGTCGATGACGCCGCGTTCGCGCTTGACCTCCTCGTACTGGGTGAGGATGCGGGAGATGGAGCGGGAGTCGAAGCCGTTCACACCCGGGCGGCGGGCCTCTTCCGCGGCCTGCGGGTAGGTCTCCGGGGTCAGCATCGACACCCGCGCCCACTCCACCTCGGAGACGATGTCCCGCAGCGCCGCACGGTCCACGCTCATGTGCAGCTGCTGGCAGGCTTCCGCCACCCCACCGAACTTGTTCGGCATGATCTGCGGGACCGCGCCGCCGATCACGCGCGGCCAGAAGTGGCGCAGCTGGCGGAGCGCGGCGGCGTGGAAGGTGCGGGCCTGCACGGCGGGGACGCCCAGGTCCCGCAGTCGTGAGCGCATCTCCGCGGCGGCCTTGGCGGTGAAGGTGACGGCGAGGACGTGGCGGGGGTTCAGCTGCCCGGTCGCGACCCCGTAGGCAATGCGGTGGGTTATCGCGCGGGTCTTGCCCGTCCCGGCGCCGGCGAGGACGCACAGGGGCTGACCGAAGGTCGAGGCGACCTCCCGCTGTTCGGGGTCCAGCGCCTCGAGGATCTGCTCGGGCGTCACCGGTGCAGACGCGGTGGCCTGACCAGGGGCGTTTCCGTACTCGCGTCGCTCACTGTTCTCGTTCTCGCTCATCGCTGTCCAGTCTGCCAGCGACCGCGGACACTCGAGACCTGCTGTAGACGCCGGTCTGGTCAGTGCTCGGCAGGCAGCGGACCGCCGTACCAGTCCTCGATGAGGCCGCGGGCGATGGAGGCGGTGCTCGGCACGGAGAGGCGCCCCTCGGCGAGCGCGGCGGTGACCTCCTCCCGGGTGTACCAGGCGGCCTCGGCGATCTCCTCGTCCTGCAGGTCCAGCACGGCGTCCTGATCGGTGCGCGCCCAGGCGCGGAAGCCCAGCATGAGGGAGCGCGGGAACGGCCAGGGCTGGCTGCCGGCGTACTCGACCTCCTCCACGAGCACCCCGACCTCTTCGGCGACCTCCCTTGCGACGGCCGCCTCCAGGGTCTCCCCCGGCTCCACGAAACCGGCGAGGACGGAGTGGAAGGTGCCGCGGAAGCGGGCGTTGCGGGCCAGGAGCAGCCGGTCCCGTCCGTCGCGGACGGCCATGATGACCGCGGGGTCGGTGCGGGGGAAGTTCTGCGTGCCCTCCTCGGTGCAGCGCAGCACCCAGCCGGCCTCCTCCGCCTCGAGCGGGGCACCGCAGCGGGGGCAGTGGCGCATCGAGCGGTGCCAGGCACCCATCGCCACGGCGGTCAGCGCGAGCCCCGCGTCCTCATGATCGAGGCTGGTGGCGACGCGGCGCAGTTCCCGCAGGTCGAACCCGGGGTCGTCGAGCTCGGCGCTCGGCTCCGGGAGGTCCAGGGCGATGATCCGC
>JAUNUA010000162.1 GCA_030538435.1 Brachybacterium sp. | reverse complement strand
GGTCCAGTGTTCGGGTGGGGCCAACGCCGGGGTTGGGCCGGTGTCGGGGTGGGTCCAGCGCTCGCGTCGGTCCCGTGCCGGGGCGTGCGCCAGCGCCTCAGTCGAAGGAGTGCTCCGGTCCGGGATAGGTGCCGTCCTCGACCTCGGTGCGGTACTGGGTCGCCGCCCGGCGCAGGTCCTCGCCGACATCTGCGAAGCGCTTCACGAACGCGCCTCGGAAGTCTGACAGACCCACCATGTCCTGCCACACCAGCACCTGCGCATCGCAGGACGGACCCGCGCCGATGCCGATGGTCGGGACGCGCAGGGACTCGGTGATGCGCTCCGCGAGGCCGGCCGGCATCAGCTCCAGGACCACGGCGAAGACCCCCGCGTCCTGCAACGCCACGGCGTCATCGGCGAGCTTGCCAGCGGCTGCGTGATCGCGCCCCTGCACACGGTGCCCCCCGATCGCATGCACCGCCTGGGGGGTGAAGCCCAGGTGCCCCATCACCGGAATCCCGGCGGCGGTGATCGCCGCGACCTGCGGGAGGACCTCCGTGCCGCCCTCGAGCTTCACGGCGTGCGCCCCGGCGCGCATCAGCTCAATCGCGTGCTGCACGGCCTGAGCGGCCGAGACCTGGTAGCTGCCGAAGGCGAGATCGGCGACCACCAGCGGACGCCTCACCGACCGGGCAACGGCCCCGGTGAACACCAGCATGTCCTGATGAGTGGTCTGGACCGTCGAGTCGTAGCCGAGCACCGTCGTGCCCACGGAGTCACCCACCAGCAGCACATCGATCCCCGCCGCCTCGAACGCCCGCGCGGAGAACTGGTCGTATGCCGTCAGCATCGAGAAGCGGCGGCCGGCGTCCTTCGCGTCCTGCAGGTGCCGGGTGCGCACGCGCGCGGGACGGGACGGATCGGAACCGGAGCTGGCGTTCACGGGCATCTCCTCGACGGGCACGACGGGCGGGGCAGCCGAGCAACGCCGGCACTCCCGTGGGACGGGTCCCCACCAGCCTAGTTCGTGCCCCCTTCCGCCTAGATGAGCCCCGACCGCCCCCACGCCGGACGCAGGGCCCCGCGTCCCGACGGCCAGTCGCTGCCGTGGGGCAGACTAAGCGTATGGAACGACACGAGGACGAGGTCATCCGCCGGGTCGAGGAACGGGACATCCGCTTCATCCGGCTCTGGTTCAGCGACGTGGTGGGCACCCTGAAGTCCGTCGCCATCTCCCCCGCGGACCTGGAGACCGCGTTCTCCGAAGGCATCGGCATCGACGGCTCCGCCATCGAGGGCCTCACCCGCGCCTACGAATCCGACATGCTGCTGCGACCGGACCCCGCAACCTTCCAGCAGCTCCCCTGGCGGGGGGAGATCGCCGGCACCGCCCGCATGATGTGCGATGTGCTGACCCCCGACGGGGAACCCGCCGCCTCCGACCCGCGACGCGTGCTGAAAGACGCCCTCGCCCGGGCCGAGAAGAAGGGGCTGGAGTTCTACGCCCACCCCGAGATCGAGTTCTACCTCGTCAAGGAGGACTACACGCCCGGCGAGCCGCTGCGACCGGCCGATGCGGCCGGGTACTTCGACCACGTCCACCGCGCCCAGGGCGTCGACTTCCGCCGCACCGTCATCCAGTACCTGGAGGCGATGAACATCCAGGTGGAGTACTCCCACCACGAGAACGGTCCCGGCCAGAACGAGATCGACCTGCGATACGCCGACGCCCTCACCACCGCGGACAACATCCTCACCTTCCGCACCGTGGTGAAGGAAGTGGCGCTGTCCCTCGGTGAGGTCGCCACCTTCATGCCGAAGCCCATGATCGACAGCCCGGGCTCAGGCATGCACACCCACCTGTCGCTCTTCCAGGGCGGGCAGAACATCTTCCACGAGGCGGGCGCCGAGTTCGGCCTCTCGCGCACCGGTCGGCACTTCATCGCCGGGCTCCTGCGCCACGCCCCCGAGTACTGCGCGGTCACCAGCCAGTTCGTGAACTCCTACAAGCGGCTGTGGGGCGCGCAAGAGGCGCCGAGCTACATCTGCTGGGGACACAACAACCGCTCCGCACTGGTACGCGTCCCGTTCCACAAGCCCACCAAGGGCACCAGCTCCCGGGTCGAGTTCCGCGGAGCCGACTCCGCCACCAACCCGTACCTCGCCTTCGCCGTGCTCCTGGATGCGGGGCTGGCCGGCATCGAGGGCGAGTACGAGCTGCCCGAGGGCGCCGAGGACGCCGTGTGGGAGCTGACCGAGAGGGAGCGCCGGGCCCTTGGCATCGAACCGCTGCCCTCGGATCTCTACCGCGCGCTCGAATCCTTCGAGGCCTCCGAGCTGATGGCCGAGACTCTCGGCGAGCAGGTCTTCGAGTACTTCCTGCGCAACAAGCGCGAGGAGTGGCACCAGTACCGGGCGCAGGTCACACCCGGAGAGCTCGCCACCACCTTCTCCCGGGTCTGAGGCCACCGTGGCGGCACAGCAGACCACCGATCGTGGGGGCGGGGCTTCCTCCGCCCCCACCGCAGGGAAGCTCGCCCGGATGGGCTTCAGTGACACCAAGCGGGCTGTCCGCTTTCTGGAGGAGGAGCCGCTTGCCAGACTCCCCGAGGACGCCATCCGGGCCATCGGCTCCGGCGCCGACGGGGACGAGGCGCTGCTGGTGCTGCTGCGGATCGCCGAAGCGGCCGCAGAGGCCGATGACACCGACCTGCCCGCCGTCCTGCGCCGCATGCTCGAGGAGGCCGGCGACGCCGGGACCCCCGGTTCGCGCCTTGTCCAGCTCGCCGGCGCGTCTGTTGCGCTCGGCGACTTCCTCGCTCGCCATCCGGAGAAGCTCGCGAGCCTGGAGGACCTGCCGCAGCTCGATGAGAACGTCGATCAGGTCAGGCGGCATCTGCTGGAGGCCGTCGGTGCCGACCCCGCGGCCGACGTCCCGGTCGCGCAGCTCGAGGGCCGCGAGGCGCGCGACGCGCTGCGCATCGCCTACCACGAGCGCCTGGTCCAGATCGCCGCCGCCGACGTCACCGGCGGCGACCCGACCGCCCTCGAGCCGCAGGTCTCCCGTGCCCTCGCCGACCTCGCCGGCGCCGCCCTCGAGGCAGCGCTCGCCGTGGCACGCGGCGCCGTCGAGGGCCACGAGCAGGTGCGCCTCGCCGTGCTCGCCATGGGAAAGACGGGCGCCCGGGAGCTGAACTACATCTCCGATGTCGACGTGCTGTACGTCGCCGAGCACGCCGAGACCCCGGGGCCGGGGCCGGGGTCGGACGGCGACGCCGACGAGGACGGGGACCACACAGACGCCGGCGGAGCCACCGGCAGCGATGAGGAGACCTACACCCGGGTTGCCGCGGCGCTCTGTCGCGAGCTCGCACGGGTGTGCGCGGACCGCACCGCCGAGGGGTCCCTCTGGCAGGTCGATGCGAACCTGCGCCCCGAGGGCAAGGACGGCCCACTCACCCGCAGCCTGGAGTCCTACCGCCGCTATTACACGACCTGGGCCGAATCCTGGGAGTTCCAAGCCCTGCTGAAAGCGCGGCACGTCGCAGGGGACGCCCGCCTCGGCGAACAGTTCGAGCAGATGGTCGGCCCGGACGTGTGGGAGGCCTCCGCCCGCGACGGCTTCGTCGAGGACACCCGCGCCATGCGCCGCCGGGTGATCGACCACATCCCCCGTGGTGAGGTCGAACGGAACGTCAAACTAGGACCCGGGGGGCTGCGGGACGTCGAGTTCACCGTGCAGCTGCTGCAGATGGTCCACGGCCGCACCGATGAGTCCCTGCGGGTGCGCGGCACCCTCGAGGCGCTGGAGCGGCTCCGCGACGGCGGGTACATCGGCCGTGACGGAGCCGCCGAGCTGGAGGAGGCCTACCGGTTCCTGCGCACCGTCGAGCACCGCCTGCAGCTGCACCGCATGCGCCGCACCCAGGTCCTGCCGACCTCCGCGCAGGACGTGCGGCGCCTCGCCCGCGGCCTGCGCATGGCCTCCGATGACTTCCAGGCGCGGTACGAACGCACCCGTCGTCGCGTGCGCGGTCTGCACGAGGAGATCTTCTACCGGCCGCTTCTGGTCACTGCCTCCAACCTCTCCGCCGGGGAAGTGCAGCTCTCCGCCGAGGCCGCCCGGTCGCGCTTGGCGGCGATCGGCTACCGCGACCCCGCGCGCGCCATCGCTCACATCGAGTCCCTCACCGAGGGCATCTCCCGACGCGCCGCCATCCAGCGCCAGCTGCTGCCCAGCATGCTCGAATGGTTCGCCGACGGCATCGACCCCGACATGGGGCTGCTCGCCTTCCGCCGCCTCTCCGATGAGCTGGGCTCTGCCCACTGGTACCTGGGACTGCTGCGCGACTCCGGGGTCGCCGCGCAGCGCCTCACTCGCATCCTCTCCAGCTCCCGCTTCGTCGGCGAGCAGCTCGAACAGATTCCCCAGGCCGTTCGCTGGCTGGGGCGGGACAGCGACCTGCAGCCCTTGGACCGGCAGGCGCTCGCCGCGGAGTTCGACGCGGTGATCCGACGGGTCGACGGGCCCGCGGACGCCACCGAGGTGCTGCGACGCACCCGGCGCCGGGAGCTGCTGCGTGTCTCCATGGCCCAGCTGGTGCATCTGGTCGACGCCGAGCAGGTCGCCTGCGCGCTCACCGACATCGCGGAGGCGGTCCTCGACGCCGGTGTGCGGGTCGCCGTCACCGTCGTGGAACGGGAGCTCGCCGAGGACACCGACTCGAACTCGCCCCCGACCTCCGCGGCCGAGGACACCGACGGGGACAAGGAGAAAGACGACTCTGCTCTGGAGGTGCCGGCCGCCGGGGACACCCACTCCGGCGCTCTTGGCATCGAGGTCGCGGTCATCGCCCAGGGCAGTTTCGGTGCCGCCGAGATGGGTTACTCCTCCGACGCCGATGTCCAGTTCGTCGTCGCCGACCGCGGCGCGGGGAACCGCACGGGGGAGATCGGCATCAAGGTCGCCACCCAGGTGCAGAAGATCCTGAACGCCCCTTCGTCGGGTGCTGACATGAAGGTCAGCGCGGATCTGCGGCCCGAGGGTCGCAGCGGGGTCCTCGCCCGCAGCGTCACCTCTTGGCGCGAGTACTACCGCAAGAACGCCGAGACCTGGGAGAAACAGGCCCTGCTGCGCGCCCGCGTCGTCGTCGGAGGCGAGGAGATCACCGAGGAGCTGACCGCGGTGATGGACACCCACCGGTACCCGCACGGTGGCCTCGGCGCTGCAGAACGCCGGAAGATCGTCACCATGAAGGCGCGCGTGGAGTCTGAGCGTCTCCCGCGGGGCGCCGACCCGAACCGTCACCTGAAGCTCGGTCGCGGCGGCATGACCGACGTGGAATGGGTGGTGCAGCTGCTGGTCATGGAGCACGGCCACGAGAATCCCGAGCTGCACCGCACGGGCACCCTGAGCCTGCTGTCCGCTCTGCACGACCTCGGGCTGCTTGCCCGCTCCGAGGCCGACGACCTCCAGGGTGCGTGGCTGCTCGCCTGGTCGATCCGCCGTGCGCTGTTCCTGTGGCGGGGACGCGAGGGCGAGGTGCTGCCCACTGATCGCAACGAGATGCGCGCCGTCGCCCGGGTCGTCGACGGCGAGGGGGGTACCG
>JAUNUA010000161.1 GCA_030538435.1 Brachybacterium sp. | reverse complement strand
CCGGTGCTGGAGATCCGCACCCTCACCGACCTCCGGCGCCGTCGGCGACGCGATGCCGCTCCATCAGCGCTGCCGCTGCTGGTGGTCACTGCCGATCCGTCCCCGTCCGAGGAGGACTGGCAGGCCTGCCTGGAGACCGGCGCACGGTCGCTGCTGCGCCTCCCGCGCCAGTCCGACGCGCTGCTGGAGCACCTGGGCGCGCTGCTGCGACGCCGCAGCGGCTGCCACCTGATCGGCGTGACCGGCGGTGCGGGAGGGGCGGGCGCGTCCTCCTGGGCGGCCCGCCTGGCCGGGGCAGCAGCACGGCACGGCGGGCCGACCGTCCTGGTGGACGCGGATCCCCTGGGCGGTGGGATGGATGTGCTCATCGAGGCTCCCTCCCCTGACCGCGGGGCCTGGGAGGACCTTGGGCATCTCGGCGCAGGGGACGGGGAGATGCTCCGCGAAGGCCTCCCGCTGATCGACGGTGTCGGCCTGCTGACCTCCCGCGCCGCGGCGGGCCACCCGCTGCCCGACGAGGTGATCGGTGCCCTCGCCGCGCTCGGTGAGCTGGACGGCACCGCGGTGGTCGACCTCGCGGCGCAGCTGGTGCCCGACGCGCTGCCCCACCTGGACCGACTGGTCGTGGTGGTGCCCGCGACGGACCACGGGGTGCGAGCCGCCTGGAGGCGCCTGCAGGTGTGGCGACCGCCATCGGCCCGGACGGGTGTGGTGGTGCGCCGCGTCGGGCCGCTGGCCCCGCGGGACGTCGCAGGGGACCTGGCGCTGCCCCTGTGGGGTGCCTATCGGGATGCCCCGCGCGGGGCGGTACCGCTGATGGATCGGCGGCGCGGCGGCCCGGACCGGCTGTGCGAGCAGCTGCTGCGCGACTGGAGTGCGACCTCATGACCACCACCGCGACGGCGACGACCCTGCTGCTCGATCAGATCCGGGAGGACCTGGTCACCCATCCTGGAGAAGTCGACGTGCAGCGCGTCGCCCGCATCCTGCGCGACATGGGGCATGTGGCGGGCGCCCGGGAACTGCTGGAGCTCACCGCGGAGGTGCGCGATCACGTGCACGGCCTCGGACCCCTGCAGGACCTCGTCGCTCCCGGCGTCACCGACATCCTGGTGAACGCCGACGGTTCGGTGTGGGTCGATGACGAGGCAGGTCTGCACGCCACCTCCCGCCGCATCGGCGCCGCAGAGGCCCGCGCCCTCGCGGTGCGCCTCGCCACCGCCGGGGGCCGGCGCCTGGACGACGCCTCCCCCACCGCCGACGCGCACGTGCCGGACGGCGTCCGCCTGCATGCGGCGCTACCGGCCCTCACCGGCGGCGGCACCGTGCTGTCCCTCCGGTTGCCGTCGCGCCGGCTGCACACCCTCACCTCGCTCGCCGACAGCGGCATGCTGGACACCGTCGGCGTCACGCTTCTGCAGCTCATCGTCCGGTCGCGTCTCGCGTTCGTCGTCACCGGAGGCACCGGCACCGGGAAGACCACCCTGCTGAACGCGCTGCTCGGCGCGGTTGACCCGCGGGAGCGGGTGATCGTCGTCGAGGACGCCCGCGAGCTCGAGCCCGGGCACCCGCACGTCGTGCACCTCCAGGCCCGTCACGCCAACACCGAGGGCGCGGGAGCGGTGGACCTCACCCAGCTGGTGCGGCAGTGCCTGCGGATGCGTCCGGACCGGATCGTCGTCGGTGAGTGCCGCGGCGCGGAGGTCCGCGAGCTCCTGCAAGCACTGAACACCGGGCACGAGGGTGGCTGCGGCACCCTCCACGCCAACACCGCCTCCGACGTCCCCGCCCGGCTGGAGGCGCTCGGCGCGCTCGGGGGTCTCGACCGCATGGCCCTGGCCAGCCAGGCCGCGAGCGCCCTGGACGTCATCCTCCACCTGGACCGGCGGGACGGGATTCGGCGCCTGGACCACATCGCGCTGCTCGACCGCACGGGGGACGGTGCGCTGCAGGCGAGGACCGCCGTGCGCTGCGCACCCCATGGTGCGGGGGTGGGCAGGGCCGTTGCCGGGCCCGCCTGGGACCGGTTGCGGGAACGGCTCGGGCTGAGCGCCGGCACGGCCCGCCGACTCCTGGAGGGGTCCCGATGAGCCCCGCCCTGCTTGCGGTCGTTGCCGTCGGCGGTCTCGCCCTCCTGCTGGGTCCCCCGCACCGTCCCCCTACCGGGACCACGGGGGCTCGTCGGGCCGAGCGGGCCACACGGCAACCGGTGACTCTGCTCGGACGGTCGCCACGGCGCTCCGCCGAGCGCGACGGCACGGACGGCACCCTCCCCCTGCGGATTGCGCGCCTGGTGGAGCGCCTGGCGACGGTGATCAGCGCCGGTCTTGCACCGCGACCCGCCTGGACCGCGCTCGCCGGCACGCTGGAGGACCCCGAGCTCGCTCGCCTCGCCCGGGCCGTCGGCGCCGGCGCGGATCCGCGTCGCGCCGCAACCGGACCCCTGACGCGGAGCCCCCAGATGCAGGCCCTCGGTGCCGCCCTGGACCTGTGCGAGCGAACCGGGGCGCCCACCGGGCCGCTACTCGCGTCGCTGGCGCATGCCCTGCGGGACGTCGCGGACGCGGAGCTCGCGCGACGCAGCGCGTTCGCGGGGCCGCGCGCCACCGGCCGCCTGCTGCTGTTCCTGCCCGTCGCAGGGATGGGCCTGGGCATCCTCCTCGGCGCCGACCCGGTCGGCATGCTCCTGACCAGCAACGGTGGACGGATCCTGCTGGTGCTCGGAGTGCTCCTCGCCGGACTCGGCTGGTGGTGGATGCGCCGCCTCACCCTGCACGCCGCAGGACCCGCTGCGGACGGGACTGCGATAGATCCCTCGATCGTGATGGAGCTGGTGTCCGGTCCCCTCAGCGCCGGTGCGCCGCTGGCACGTGCGCTGGGTGCTGTGGCTGACTGCCTCGACGGTGCCGCGCCGGCCACGGTGCTGTCGCAGGCCGCTCGCGGTCTCGAGGCGGGGATCCCCGCTGCGACGGCCCTGGCGGACCTGCCGACGGATCTCGCGCCGGTGCGGGAGGCGGCTCTCCTCAGCGAACGGATCGGAGCGGACCTCACCGGACTGCTCCGATCTGCGGCCCGAGACACGCGTCGCGGCCGCGCCCGTGAAGCCGAGGCCGCGGCGGCCCGCCTCGGCGTCCGGCTCGTCCTCCCCACCGGTCTCGCCCTGCTGCCGAGCTTCGTGCTCCTCGGCATCGTCCCGACCGTGATCGCACTCCTGGACGGGCCTCTCGCGCAGGTGGGTCTGTGACCCCGCGCCCCCGAACCCCGGTCGGGACCGACCCGGCCGGCGTCGCTCCTCGCCCCGCGATGAGCGACACCCCGAAGAACACCGGACGAAGGAGAACACCATGACCACCACCACGATCCGCCCCCACCGGGTGACGGCACCACCGCGCGACGAGCGCGCAAGCAACGCAGAGTCCCACACCGCGCCATCCGCTCCGGGCGGTCCCCTGCAACGGCTGCGGGAGGAGTCGGGCGCGGCGACCGCCGAGTACGCCATCGCCACCCTGGCGGCCTGCGGGTTCGCCGCGGTCCTCGTCGCCCTGCTCGCCTCGGGTGAGGTGCGATCCCTGCTGATGAACATCATCACCTCGGCCCTGTCGATGGGGTCATGACCCCGCGGCGCCCCCGGTCCTCCCGCCTGCGGGAGGACCGGGGCAGCGCCACCGCGGAGACCGCCGTCGTGCTGCCCGTGGTGGTGATGCTGGTGCTGGTCCTCGGTCTCGCCGGCAGCGGACTGGCGCTGCAGGTACGCCTGGAGACCGGGGCCCGCGCCGCCGCCCGGGAGCTGGCGCGCGGTGAGGACGAGGGCTCGGCGATCGCCGCCGCCCGAGAGGTCGCCGGACCCTCCGCGGACGTGTCGATCTCACGCGAGGGTGACCTCGTGCGGGTCCGCGTCACCCGGGAGCTCCGTGCATCCTCCGGGATCCTCGCCGGGGCCCGCTGGCCGCTCGCCGCGGAGGCCGTCGCGCGGGTGGAACCGCACCTCGTCGGGGCGTTCCCATGACCACGGCGAGGTTCGGCACGGACGATGGCTCGGCTCCCGCGGGCGTCCTCGCCTGGATCGGCACCACCGTGACGGTGCTCGCAGCACTCGTGCTGCTCGGCCAGGGCGCGGTGGCCTCCGCTCGGGCAGCGAGCGCCGCGGACCTCGCGGCGCTCGCCTCCGCCGACGCCCTCGCCGTGGGCACCGCCGATCCCTGCGTGCGTGCACGCGACATCGCAGAGCGCAATGGCGCCACGCTCAGCGCCTGCACGGTGGACGGTGAGGAAGTGCGGGTGGAAGTGAGAGTCGAGGCGGGGCTCCTCCCGCCGGCCCGGGCGCTGGCCCGCGCTGGACCCGGGCCGCTGCCGGAGGCGAGGGGGCAGGGCCCCATCACGGGGAAAGACGCCGCGGCCGTGACGGGCGGCGCGCCCTCAGGTCTCTGAGGGTCGCAGCAGGCCCAGCACCTGGAGCGCCCCTGGCTTCGACAGTGGTTCATTGCCGTTGCCGCACTTCGGGGAGACGACGCAGGCCGGGCACCCGGACTCGCACGGGCACTCCCCGATCATCTCGGCAGTGGAGCGCACCCAGGCGGCGGCGCTCTGCGCGCCCCGCTCAGCGAAACCGGCCCCGCCGGGCGCCCCGTCGTACACGAAAATCGTCGGCTGACCAGTGTCCTCGTGCATGGCGGTGGAGACCCCGCCGATGTCCCAGCGGTCGCAGGTCGCCAGCAACGGCAGCATCGAGATCGCCGCGTGCTCCGCGGCGTGCAGGGCACCGGGCAGCTGCTCGACCTCCAGGCCGCGGCTCTCCACGAGCTCCCGCGGCAGCTCCCACCACACGGCGCGGGTCGTGAGCGTCCGCGCCGGGAGATCCAGGGGGTGCTGGCCGAGCACCGCCTGGGTGAACACGTCCCGCACCTGATACCCCGTGACCTGGTCGCTGACATCAACGGTCCCGAAGCACAGCTGGACACCACCCGCCCACTTCTCCGACCGCTCGACCTGCCGGATGCGGATGGTGGACGTCGACTGCGGATGCGTCGAATGCAGCGGCGACTCCGCGTGCACGAACGCCACCGCCCGCTCCACATCCAGGTGATCCACGACGAAGGAGCGCCCCTGGTGCAGGTAGACCGCGCCGTCATGCACCTGGGTGTGGGCGCTCGCCGCATCAACCGTCCCCAGCAGAGTGCCCGAGCTGCTCTCGACGATCCGCACCGGCTCCCCACCGGTGCCGCGCAGATCCGTGAGGTCGTGGGCACTCTCCGGCATGGTCCAGTACCAGCCGTTGACCCGTCGCCGCAGCACACCGCGGGCGGTCAGTGTCTCCAGCAGCTCCCGGGCGCCTGCTCCGAACAGCTCCACCTCGTCGTCCAGGATCGGGCTCTCCGCCGCGGCGGCGCACAGATGAGGGGTCATCACGTACGGGTTCGCCGGGTCGAACACCGCGGCCTCCACCTCTGCGCCGAACACCGTGTCGGGGTGGTGGACGACGTAGGTGTCCAGCGGGTCCTCTCGGGCGACGAACATGGCGAGCGCGCCCTGACCGGTGGGGTCCTGGGTACGGCCGGCGCGGCCCGCCTGCTGCCAGAGTGAGGCCCGCGTCCCCGGCCAGCCTGCGATCAGC
>JAUNUA010000160.1 GCA_030538435.1 Brachybacterium sp. | reverse complement strand
CCTGGCGGGACGACGGGATCAGCTGGACCCCCTCGACCACCCTGCTCGGTCTCGCTCTCGCGAAGGCGGGGGATGCGCACGGCGCGGAGGAGATCCTGGACTGGGTCGACGCCCACCGGACCGCCGCAGGCTCGATCCCGGAGAAGGTCCTGGCTGACGGCAGCCCTGCCGCGGTCGCGCCGCTCGCGTGGTCGGCGGCCGACGTCCTGCTGACCCTCGATGCGCTCAGCGAGCGGGATTGACGGCGGCGACCAGACGGTCGATGGCGTCATCGAGGATCGTCCAGGAGGTCGCCAGGTTCAGCCGGACGTGCCCGCGGCCAGGGGTGCCGAAGGTGTGACCGGGGCTGAGGAAGAGGCCGCTGCGGCGGTGGATCAGGTGCGCAGGACGGTCCTCGTCGGGCAGGACCTCCCGCAGGTCGATCCACATCAGGTACCCCGCCTCGGGGACGGTCAGACCCGCCGCGGGCAGCTCCGCCTTCAGGCGGGCGGCGACGTGCGCGGCGCGCTCGGCGATGCAGGCGCGCACGTTCTCCAACCAGTCCCGCCCGTCGGAGAACGCGGCCTCCGCGGCGAGCAGCCCGAACAGGCCGATCGAGTACTCGACCTCGCTGCTGTGGGGCAGACGCGGACCGTCCGCGGTCTCCACCGTCAGGGAGGCCTTCAACCCTGCGAGGTTCCACCCCTTGCTGGCCGAGTGCAGCGCGATGCCGGTCCGGCGGGCGTCCTCGGAGACGCTGAGGTAGGGGACGAACTCGTGACCGGGGTGGGTGAGTGGCGCGTGGATCTCGTCGGCGATGACGACCGCGTCGTGGGCGGCGGCGATCTGAGCGAGGCGGCTCAGTTCCTCGCGGCGCCACAGGCGCCCGAGCGGGTTGTGCGGGGAGGAGATGAGGGCGACCCGCACACCGTCGGCGAATGCCCGCTCGATACCGGCGAGGTCCGGTGCTCCCGGGTCCTCGGCGCCGGTGATGAGCGGCACCTCGACGGGGGTGACGCCGGCGTCCTGGAACCAGAAAGTGAAGGCGTTGTAGACGGGCGGGCAGAGAACAGCGCGACGGTCATCACCGGCGAAGTGAGCGAGTGCGGCGACCCCGGAGGCGGCGAGATCCGGGTAGGCGGTCATGCGGGCGGGGTCCGGATCCCAATCCCAGACATCGCGCGCGAAAGAGGCGAAGGCGTCCTTCATTCGGGTGGGGTCCCCCGAGTAGCCGGTGTCGGAGAGGTCCAGGGCTTCCTGCAGGCGGGAGCGGATCCCCTCCGCGAGGTGCACGTCCATCTCCGCCACCCACAGCGGGAGGGCATCGGGGTCGATGCGGGTCCACTTGGCGCTGCGGCGGCGGCGCAGCTGTTCCAGGGGAAAGTCGAACGGGTCGGTCGGGTCGTGGGCCGTCATGATCCGATTGTGCCCTGCGACGCGAACGGGGTCGGGGCCGGGCCTCGCCGGACGGGGACCACCACGTGGGGGAGCACCAGGTGGGTGATGGGGCCGATGAGCAGGGCGTAGGCGAGCGTGCCGAGTCCGACGGGCCCGCCCAGCAGCCATCCGGTGGCCAGCACCAGCACCTCCAACCCGATCCGGACCGGGGCGATGGGCAGGCCGAAGCGCAGGTGCAGGCCCGTCATCACGCCGTCCCGGGGTCCCGGGCCCAGCAGCGCCCCGATGTACACGGCCCCGGCGGCGCCGTTCAGCAGGATCCCGCCGAGCAGCATCGCTGTCTGCGCGGTGAGGGTGGTCGCCGTGGGGAGCACCGCGAGGGTCGCATCGATCGCCACGCCCACCCACAGGGCGTTGGCGAGCGTGCCGATCCCGGGACTCTGGCGCAGGGGTATCCAGGCCAGCAGAACCAGCAGGCTCATCACGATCACGACCGTGCCGATGCTCGCCCCCGTGAGCTGGGCGAGGGCGACGTGCAGCACGTCCCACGGGGCGGCGCCGAGCCCGGACTCGATGATCATCGCGAGCCCCGCCCCGAATCCGCTCAGGCCGAGCATCAGCAGCGCGAGCCGCAGCACCCGACGATCCAGGTGCAGCTGCTCGCGCAGGGTGACGTTCTCGTACGAGGCCATGACGGCAATTGTGCGCCCCCGGAGGGGGCGCTGCACGGCGAGCGGGTGCAGATCACCTCACCCTCCCGGGTCCTGCGGATGACGTGACCGAGCCGCGTCGATACCTTGGCGGGCGTGACCATCCTCGAATCCGTGTGGCTCGGCATCATCCAGGGCGTCTTCATGTTCGTGCCCGTCAGCTCCAGCGCCCACCTCTCTCTCACCCAGAACTGGATGGTGGCGCGCGGTTCGGACATGCCGTTGCCGGACGCGCCGGAGATGATCCTGTTCAACCTTGCCGTGCACTTGGGGACGATGGTGTCCGTGGTGGTGGTGATGCATCGGCCGCTCGCGCGCCTGCTGCGCGGGACGATCCGGGAGATCCCGCTGTGGTGGCGGCGCCGGACCCTGCGCCACCTGATCCACCTGCGCATGATGCTGCTCGGCGTGATCACGGTCGCGATCACCGGGGTGCTCGGCCTGGTGGTCCGCGAGTACGGGGCGGGGGTGTTCGCGACCCCGTGGCTGATCGCGGTGAACCTGCTGATCACCGGTGTGATCCTGTGGTGGACCGACAGTGTGAAGGACACGTGGCGCGGGCCCGCCCAGATGACCCTGTGGGTGGGAGTCGTGATCGGTCTCGCCCAGGCGATCGCCCTGTTCCCCGGCCTCAGCCGGTCGGGCCTGACGATCGCCGCAGCGCTTGCGCTGGGAATGCACCGGCGGATCGCAGCCCAGTACAGCTTCTTCGTGGCGATCCCCACCATCGTTGCCGCCACCGGCATGCAGAGCCTCAGCCTGATCGGCCACCAGGGCCCTCTCTCCGTCGGCTTCGACGCCTTCCTGGTCGGCTTCGTGGTCTCCGCGGTGGTGGGGGCCGCTGCGCTGTGGCTGGTGCTGCGGCTGCTCTACCGCGGGTACTTCCGGATCTTCGCGGTGTACGTCGCGGCGCTCGCCGTGGTGGTCCTCGTGGTCCAGCCCGCCGGGATGTGAGGGCGGCCGCTCAGGCCCGCAGGATCCTGGACATCGGGCGGCCCTTCGCGAGCTCGTCGACGAGCTTGTCGAGATAGCGGATCTGCTGCATGAGGGGATCCTGGACCTCCTGGACCTTCACCCCGCAGACGCTGCCCGTGATGAGGGAGGCACCGGGGTGAAGCGTCGCGCCGGCGAAGAACTCCTCGAAGGTGGTGCGCTCGGCGAGGTGACGATCGATCGCGGCGTCGTCGTACCCGGTCAGCCAGGTGATCACCTCGCGCACCTCCGCCTCGGTGCGGCCCTTCTTCTCCGCCTTGGTGACGTAGTGGGGGTAGACCTCGGCGACGGGCATGCGGAAGATGCGGTGCGTCATGGCGTGCATGGTAGCGCTGCGGTGCCGCCTCAGCGGCGCACGCAGGCGCCGGTGGGAACGGCTTCGTCAGCGCTCTCCACGACGTCGAGAAGGTCCTCCAGCTCGCTGGGGGTCATGGCGTAGCCGACTCCGTCGCGCGCCTCGTCCCGCGCGAAGATCACCCCGGCGACCTCGCCGTCGCGGGTCAGCAGAGGGCCGCCGGAGCTGCCGGGCTCGACGTCGGTGCCCAGGCGATACACCTCGCGGGTCGCCTGATCCTGCCCGTAGATGTCGTCGATCAGGACGTCGCCGACGGCGCTGACGGAGGCGGGGTCGACCTGCAGATCCCCACCCCCGGGGTACCCGGCGACGGCACCGGTCTCCCCGGTGTCCAGGGTGCCGGCGAGGGGCAGTGCCTCGGCGTTGACGTCCACGGCGATCACGGCGAGATCGCGCACCGGGTCGAACTGCACGACGCGTCCCTCGCGGGCGCGCTCCCCGGGCACCTGCACGCGAGGGGCGTCCACGCCGGCGACGACGTGGGCGTTGGTGACCACCCGTCCGGGGGCGACGACGAACCCGGAGCCGGTGTTCAGGGACCCGCAGGCGGGTGCGGCGCCGGAGATGAGGGCGACCGATCCGGCTGCCGCAGCGATGTCCGGGTCATCGGCCTCAGCCGGATCGGGGGAGGCGGCGGCCCCAGCCTCCTCCTCGAGCAGTCCCTGCAGCGCCGGCAGTGCGGCGGCCTGCGGGAGCTCCGCCCGCCACCGATCCATCGTGCCCTGCACAGGGTCAGGCAGGTTCTCGTCGATGGTCTGCAGGATCCGTGAGCGGTCCAGGGCTGCGGAGACGGTGGGAATCTGGGCGCTGATCAGCGCGGGCGCCGCGAGGGACAGTCCGAGCACGGTGGCGCTGACCGTGACCACCCCGCCGAGCAGGCGCTCAAGGATCCGCAGGCGAAGGCGGTCCGCGCCGCGGCGCAGGGCGTGGCCGATCCCGGAACCGATCAGGGACCCGACAAGCAGCAGGCCGACGGCGAGGATCACCAGCACCAGGCGCCGGGCTCCGGGGTCGGCGATCAGGTCACCGGCCCACGGGAGGACGACGGGGGTGGCGAGCGCCCCGCCGATCAGTCCGAGCAGACCACCGAGGGAGGCGAACAGCCCTGTCCGGAGGCCGATGATGAGCGCGCCGATCAGAAGCAGGGCGATGACGATGTCCGCGATGTACTCCACCCCGACCAGCTCCTCCCGCGCACGGCGTGTGATGGGCCGCGAGCGCGGACCCTCACATCATGATCCCAGAGGGAGCTGGGGGACGACGGGGAGGTCCGGTTCAGGCGCCGAGGACGGCGCCGCGAGAGGCGGAGCCGACCAGACGCACGTACTTCCCGAGCACGCCGCGGGTGATCGTCGGGGAAAGGGGCTCCCACCCGTCCCGGCGGTCGGCGAGTTCGGCGGGATCGACCAGGAGCTCGAGAGAGCTGGTGGAGACATCCAACCGGATCCGGTCGCCGTCGCGCACGAAAGCGATGGGGCCGCCGTCGACGGCCTCCGGCGCGATGTGTCCGACGCAGAGCCCGGTGGTGCCGCCGGAGAAGCGCCCGTCGGTCATCAGCAGGACGTCCTTGCCGAGCCCGGCGCCCTTGATGGCCCCGGTGATCGCGAGCATCTCGCGCATGCCGGGCCCACCCTTGGGGCCTTCGTAGCGGATGACGACCACGTCGCCGTGGGTGATGGTCCCGTCAGCGAGTGCGTCCAGCGCCGCCTGCTCACGCTCGAAGACACGCGCGGTGCCCTCGAACACGTCACCCTCGAAGCCCGCTGACTTCACCACGGCGCCGTCGGGGGCAAGGGATCCGGAGAGAATCGTGATGCCGCCGGTCGGGGCGATCGGGGCGGCCGCGGGTCGCAGCACGGTGCCGTCGGCCGGGCGGGGGGAGAGCACCTCGAGGTTCTCCGCGACGGTGCGGCCGGTGACGGTCAGGCAGTCGCCGTCCAGCAGGCCCTCATCCAGCAGGGTCTTCATGACGACCTCGGCGCCGCCGACGTGGTCAACGTCGTTCATGACGTAGCGGCCGTACGGTTTCAGGTCCGCGAGGTGGGGAACCCGCGCTCCGATCCGCGCGAAGTCCTCGAGGGAGAGGTCGACCCCGGCCTCGTGGGCGATCGCCAGCAGGTGCAGGACCGCGTTGGTGGAGCCACCGAAGGCCTGCACCACCGCGATCGCGTTCTCGAAGGCCGCCTTGGTCATGATGTCAC
>JAUNUA010000159.1 GCA_030538435.1 Brachybacterium sp. | reverse complement strand
GCTCGATGCCCCACCCCCGCTCGTCCGCGCGGTCCACCCCGACCCGAACCACCCGGTCACCATCAACGACAGACGACACCCAGGTGATGTCGGAAGCCCCGCCGAACGGACGGCAGACCGGGCCAGCAACCGGCCCGCCGGCCTGGCGGGCTGCACCGGGATGCCCCCGCCCTGGAATCTAGGCCTGCCTTGGCGGGCGAGACCGACCCTGACCCGGCTGCGGCTGGCGGACCACGCCGCGCACATCCGGCGGACCGCAGCCTGGCAGCCGCGCCTCCTGCCCCCGACACTCGAGGACCTCGGCATCAAACGCGAGTGACCTCCCCGACGCCGCCGCGGTGACTCTCACCACGAGCGGAACGACCGCCACCACTGGAACTCGCCGCGATCCGCCGCAGTTGACCGATGCACAGACCTGCGACTGCGAGCGTCGCGACCACGGCGCCCCAGGCGGCGAGATTGCTTTGCAGCTCACCGACGAACCGGCCTGCTGCGACCCACGCCAGACCCCAGGCGACAGCCAGGTGAAAGGCGAGCGTCCACGAGACGTGCGTCTGGACCCAACCGATCCCGGCCACCAGCGCGACGACCACGGCGAGCACCACCAGCGTGATCACCGCGCCCATCCCGATCGGGATCTCCCATCCCCAGCTGACGATCCACACCGCCACGTTCGCGCAGACCGCGACGCACACCCACCCCAGGTATAGCCCGAAGGTGCCACCCAGGAGGACAGCCGGCACCGGACCCTCCGCAGGCAGCCGCGCGACACGGTCCCAGAGGACACCGAGGCTGAGCGCGATCGCGAGGATCACCACGACCGACGCCGTGATCCAGCCCTGGAACGTCACCAGCAGCCACACACCGTTCAGCGCGATCGCCACCGCCGCCGGGACCCGGCTGACCCGCGCCCACCCACTGTCCCGGGACCACGGCAGCCACTGCCAGATCACGTACAGCGCGATCCCCCCGTAGATCACAGACCAGATGGAGAACGCCGGACCGTGGGGAGCGATCAGCGTGGCCGCGTCGGAGAACAGGCCCTCTCCCTGCTCCTCCACCCCCTCGCCGCCGATCAGACCGAATCCGAACAGGGTGCCGAACACCCAGATCACCGCGGCAGCTGTCACCAGCAGGCGTCCGCCCCACGGCGCACCGGACCCCGCACGACCGTCGGCAGATGGTGCGGCAGACTCTCCGGACGGTGGCGCGCCGGCAGAAGAATGGGATGAACGGTTCACGGCCATGGCACGCCTCTCATCGGTGGAGCCCCAGCCTAGGAGCTATCCTGGACCTCGCGCTCGCGGGCCCCGCCCCGGCGCCCCACCGACCATCCGCCGCACCGCCACTGCGCGCGGAAGAGAGCACGAGGAGATCTATGGCGACGACGAACGACCTGAAGAACGGAATGGTGCTGAACCTCGAAGGTCAGCTGTGGAGCGTCGTGGAGTTCCAGCACGTCAAGCCCGGCAAGGGTCCCGCCTTCGTCCGCACCAAGCTGAAGAACGTCCTGTCCGGGAAGTCCGTCGACAAGACCTTCAACGCCGGAGTCAAGGTCGAGACCGCCACCGTCGACCGACGTGACATGCAGTACTCCTACATGGACGGCGACATGTTCGTGTTCATGGACACCTCCACCTGGGAGCAGACCAACGTCACCCCCGAGATCGTGGGCGGCGCCGCGGACTTCCTGCTCGAGGGTCAGGACGTCATCCTCGCCTTCCACGAGGGAACCGTCCTGTACGTGGAGATGCCCCCGAGCGTCGTCCTGGAGATCACCCACACCGAGCCCGGCCTGCAGGGCGACCGCTCCTCCGGCGGGACCAAGCCCGCGACCGTGGAGACCGGCAAGGAGATCCAGGTGCCGCTCTTCCTCGAGCAGGGCACCAAGGTCAAGGTCGACACCCGTTCCGGTGACTACCTGGGTCGCGCCTGAGCATGACGAACCCCCTGGACCTGCCGATCCCCGGTCGGGAGGGTGAGGAGGTCGAGCTGCTGCGCACGGTCCCCGCTGCGGAGGGACGCCTGTCCGGCCGCAGCCGTACCCGTGTGCGCGCCCTCGACGTCCTCTACGAGGCCGATGCCCGCCAGGCCCCGGTCCTCGACGTGCTGGCGGACCGGCAGGAGCGCACCGCCGCCCAGACCGCGCTGCCCGAGCGGGCGGTCGAGCTGGTCCGGCTGTACGCCACCCACGCCGAGGAGATCGATGAGCAGCTGTCCACCCACAGCCGCGACTGGCCGCTGCGCCGCATGCCGGCCGTGGACCGCGCGGTGCTGCGCCTCGGCGCCGCCGAAGTGCTGTACGACACCCCGGAGGACACGATCGGCGCGGTCCTCGGCGAATACGTCACCATCGCCGGGAACCTCTCCACCGAGGACTCGCCACGGTTCGTCAACGCCCTCCTGCAGCGCATCGCCGACCTCCGCGGACTGCTCGGCAGCGACTGACGCCCACCTCGTACACTCTTCCCGGCACCACCCGATCACCACCCTTTAACCGCACGTCCCGTGAGGCGTGGAAGGGAGAGCAGATCATGACCGCCACCACGGTCCTGGGCCCCGACGACATCCGTCGGGCCCTCGTACGCATCGCGCACGAGATCATCGAGACCACCAAGGGCGCCGAGGACGTCGTGCTCCTCGGCATCCCCAACCGCGGGGTGCCCCTCGCACGCCGCCTCGCGGACGCCCTCGTCGAGGCCGAAGGCGAGGGGCGCAGCGCCCACAGCGTCGCCGGTTCTCTGGACATCACGCTGTACCGCGACGACCTGCGGCAGAACCCGACCCGCGCCCCGCAGCCCACGGTCATCCCCGACCGGGGCATCGACGGCGCCGTCGTCGTCCTCGTGGACGACGTCCTCTACTCCGGGCGCACCGTCCGGGCGGCGCTCGATGCGCTCGGCGCGATCGGCCGACCCGCCGCGGTGCGCCTCGCCGTGCTGGTCGACCGCGGCCACCGGGAACTGCCGATTCGCGCCGACCACGTCGGGAAGAACCTCCCCACCTCCCGCGCCGAGCGGGTCTCGGTCCGCCTCGTCGAGACCGACGGCGAGGACGCCGTGGTCATCGACCGTCCCGCGTCCGCCGAGGACGAGGAGCCCCGCGCATGAAGCACTTCATCTCCATCGCCGACCTCACGCGCGAGGACGCCATCGACCTGCTGGATGTGGCCGAGCAGATGGCTGCCACCCAGTCCCGCTCCATCCGCAAACTCCCCACCCTCGTCGGCACCACCGTGGTGAACCTCTTCATGGAGGACTCCACGCGCACGCGCATCAGTTTCGAGGCCGCCGCGAAGCGCCTCTCCGCGGACGTCATCAACTTCTCTGCCAAAGGATCGAGCCTCTCCAAGGGCGAGTCGCTGAAGGACACGGCGCTGACCCTGCAGGCCATGGGCGCCGACGCTGTCGTGGTCCGCTCCCCGAACTCCGGGGCAGCGCACCTGCTGGCGCACGCCGGCTGGATCGACCAGCCGATCATCAACGCCGGCGACGGCCGCCACGAGCACCCCACCCAGGCGGCCCTGGACGCCTTCACCCTCCGGCGGCACTTCGCGGCTCCCGGCGCGGACGTCACCGGCACCGGTCTGGACGGGCGGCGCATCGTCATCGTCGGCGACGTCCTGCATTCCCGCGTCGCCCGCTCGAACGTCCTGCTGCTCAGCCTGCTCGGGGCGCGGGTCACCCTCGTCGCCCCGCCGTCCCTGGTGCCGCACGGCGCCCAGACGTGGGACGCCGAGATCGTCTACGACCTCGACGAGGCGATCGCCGCGGCACCCGACGCCGTGATGATGCTGCGGGTGCAGCGCGAACGGATGATCGGCGGTGGCTTCTTCCCGACACCGGGGGAGTACACCCGCCGGTTCAGCCTCACCACCGACCGCGCCGCCCGACTTCCCGCACATGCTCCCGTCCTGCACCCGGGACCCATGAACCGCGGCTTCGAGATCGCCGGGGACGTTGCCGACGGCCCCCGCAGTGTCATCGTCGACCAGGTCCGCGCCGGCGTCAGCGTGCGCATGGCCGTCCTGTACACCCTGCTCGCCTCCAACGCCCGGGAGACCCCATGACCGCCACACCTGCGACACCGCCCCCGATCCTGCTGCGCGGCGCCTCGCCCTACGGGCAGGGCCACGTGGACGTCCTCGTGAAGGACGGACGGATCGCCGAGCTCGGCCCGGACCTCGAGGCCCCCGAGGGCGTCGAGATCATCGACGCCGACGGCTGCATCCTGCTGCCGGGCCTCGTCGACCTCCACACCCACCTGCGCGAGCCCGGCGGTGAGGAAGCCGAGACCGTCGAGACCGGCACCCGCGCCGCCGCCCGCGGAGGCTTCACCGCCGTCCACGCCATGGCCAACACCACGCCCGTCGCCGACACCGCCGGCGTCGTCGAGCAGGTCCTGCAGCGCGGAGAAGAGGCCGACTGGGTGGAGGTCCGCCCCATCGGCGCCGTCACCGTGGGCCTCGCCGGGGAGCGCCTCGCGGAGCTCGACGCGATGGCGACCTCCCGGGCCCGCGTCCGGGTGTTCAGCGACGACGGACACTGCGTGCACGACCCTGTCCTGATGCGCCGCGCGCTGGAGTACGTCAAGGCCTTCGACGGGGTCATCGCGCAGCACGCCCAGGACCCCCGCCTCACCGAAGGCTCCCAGATGCACGAGGGCATCGTCTCCGCGGAGCTGGGCCTGGCCGGCTGGCCCGCCGTCGCCGAGGAGTCGATCATCGCCCGCGACGTCCTCCTCGCCGAGCACGTCGGCTCACGCCTGCACGTCTGCCACCTGTCCACCGCCGGATCAGTGGAGATCATCCGCTGGGCGAAGCAGCGCGGTGTCGACGTCACCGCCGAGGTCACCCCTCACCACCTGCTGCTGACCCACGAGACCGCCCGCAGCTTCGACGCCACCTTCAAGGTGAACCCGCCACTGCGCACCGACGCGGACGTCCAAGCGGTCCGTGAGGGCCTCGCCGACGGCACCATCGACATCGTCGCCACCGACCACGCACCCCACCCCCGCGACGCGAAGGACCGCGAGTGGGACGTTGCGGCGTTCGGCATGACGGGCCTGGAGACCGCCCTCGGCGTCGTCCAGCAGACGATGGTCGACACCGGCGCCCTCACCTGGCGGGACGTCGCCCGGGTGCTGTCGGAGACGCCCGCCCGGATCGCCCGTGACGAGGAGCAGGGCCGCCCGCTGGAGGTCGGGGAGATCGCGAACCTGCTGCTGTGGGACCCGCGACCCCTCGCGCCGGTCGACCCCCACGACCACGCCTCGCGCAGCACCAACTCCCCGTTCCGCGGCCGCGATCTGCCCGGCCGGAACGCCCTCACCCTGCTGCGCGGTCGACCCACGGTGCGCGACGGGCAGATCGTCCCCCGATGACCTTCACCGACGCTATGGCCCCGGTCGCGGCGCTCGCGCTGCTGTTCGCCGGGATCGTCCTGCTGATGTGGCTCGGTTGGCGCGCCCGCCGCCGCGCCCAGGCCGACGTGCCCGCCCCCGCCCCCGATGCGGACCTCGCGGACCGACCAGGAGGGCTCGCCCACCGCGACGTCCCCGCCGTGTACGTCGCCACCACCCGCGCGGAGCGGCCCCTGGAGCGGATCGTCGCCCACGGCCTCGGGGTGCGTTCCCCGGCCAGCCTGGACCTCGC
>JAUNUA010000158.1 GCA_030538435.1 Brachybacterium sp. | reverse complement strand
GAGAGGAACAAGGATGTTCACTGCGCAGAACTGGCCCATCGGGGCCAACATGCTGTCCTTCGGCAGCACCACCCCCGATGGCGCCCCCACTCTGGAAGCTCCCGCGTCGGTCTGGGCGTCACAGCTCCGGCAGGTGAAGGAACTGGGAGTAGACCAGATCGATCCCACCGACGCCTGGCTTCCGCTCGCGAAGCTCAGCGACGAGCGCCTCGAGGAGTTCCGCTCCGTGCTCGACGGGGAGGGGCTGTCCCTGGCGTCGATCTCCATGACCCGCAATTCCGTAGTGGATGTCGAGAACGGCGAGGAGAACCTGCGCGACGCGCTGCGGTTCATCGAGATCGCCCCCAGCTTCGGGGTCACCGTCGTGAACACCGGTTTCATGCAGGCCACGACCGAAGCGCAGAACCAGGCGATCTGGTTCTGGCTGGCCGATGGCCATGTCGATGACCCCGCGCTGCGGGACCTCGCGATCGAGCGGATCCGCCAGCTCGGCGACGCAGCCCGGAACGAGGGCATCCAGGTGAGCCTGGAAATGTACGAGGACACCTACGTCGGGACCGCCGACGAGGCGGTGTCCTTCCTCCGCGACGTCGATCACGATGCCGTGGGCCTGAACCCGGACGTCGGCAACCTGGTGCGCCTCCACCGCGAGGTGGAACCCTGGGAGGACATCTTCGAGAAGGTCCTGCCCCACTCCAACTTCTGGCACATCAAGAACTACACGCGCGACTACGACCCCGCGACCGGCGCCTACTCCTCGGCCCCGATGCCGCTGAAGTACGGCTACATCAACTACCGCAAGGTCATCCGTCGCGCCCTCGAGCTCGGATACTCCGGCCCATTCTGCTGCGAGCACTACGGCTCCGACTCCCTCGGGGTGATCGCCGAGAACGTCGCCTACATCCGCCAGGTCCTCGAGTCTGCCCTGCGCTGAGGCCCAGGGCACCGCCCGCCACCTCATCGAACGAAGGAGTTCTGATGGACCCGATCTTGCTGCTGGCGCTCGTCGTCGGCATCGCCCTGATCGTGGTGATCGTTCTGCGCACCCGGCTGGACGCATTCTCCGGTCTGCTCATCGCCTCGGTGGTGATCGGCCTGATCGCCGGCCAGGAGCTGCCGGGGATCGTCAGCTCGATCACCACCGGTTTCGGCAACACCCTTGCCGCGATCGGCATCGTCATCGGCCTCGGCGTCGCGATCGGCAAGATCCTGGAGGTCTCCGGGGCAGCGCAGGCCATCGCCGTCGCATTCCTGCGTCTGTTCGGCAAGGGCCGAGAGCCGTGGGCAATGACGAGCATCGGCGCGCTCATCTCCGTGCCGGTGTTCTGCGACTCCGGGTACGTCATCATGAACCCGCTGGCCCGCGCCATCGCCCGTGTCAAGCGGTACGGGTACGCGACGCTCGGCATCGCGCTCGCCGGAATGGTCATCACCCACCACTTCGTCCCGCCCACACCCGGCCCTCTCGGGGTCGCAGGGATTCTCGGGGCGAGCATCGGCTCGGTCATCATCGTCGGCCTCATCTTCACCGTCCTGCTGATCCCCGTCGTCACCATCTACGCCACCTGGATCGGACCGAAGGTCGAGAACAGCGTCTCGGCCGGCATCCAGGAGAAGGTGTACGGGGACGTCCTGGAGGACCGCTCCCCGGCCCTCGTCGGCGCCCGGGGCGGGACCGGACGCTCTGCGAGCTCTGACACGACTGCCGACAACTCCGGCGTCGACCTCGAGGAGCTCCCTGGCACCGAGGAGCATCTCGGCACCCCACCGGAGGGTGCACCCCCGCACCGGGTCCGCGCCTCGGTGGGCCTTCTCCCGCTCATCGTGCCGATCCTGCTGATCGTCGGAAACACCGTGGTGACCGCTATCGACATGGGCCGCCAAGGCACCGAGCTGGTCGCCGACTACGAGCCATCCTCCTGGGCCGGCCCCTTCGTCTTCCTCGGCAACCCTGTGATGGCGCTGCTGATCGGGCTCGTGCTCGCGGTGTACGTGCTGCTGCCGCGCTGGACGCCCCGAACGAAGAGCCACCAGTGGCTGGCGGACGCGGCCGCCGATGCCGGTCTGATCCTCCTGATCACCGGCGCCGGTGGCGGTCTCGGCCAGGTGCTGCGTGACACCGGGATCGGCGATGAGCTCGCCACGGCCATCGGTGGTCTTCCGCTGCCGTCGTTCCTGCTGCCGTTCCTCATCGCGACCATCGTGCGCCTCGCGCAGGGCTCGGGCACCGTCTCCATGATCACGGCCGCCTCCGTGACGGCACCGGTGATGTCCACCATCGGGCTGGACCCGATGGTGGCGGTCATGTCCTGCGTGGCCGGGGCGATGATCGCCAGCTACTACAACGACTCCTACTTCTGGGTCGTCACCCGGTTCCTCGGGCTTGACGGCACCGCCGCCCTGAAGGCGCACACGGGCATGACCACGGTCATGTGGGCGGCATCCATCCCGATGCTGTTCGTCCTCGACCTGATCCTCGGGTGACGAGGCCCGAGCGCCGCACTCTCCCGACCGCACCCGACCCTCATCGAACGGAGCACACCATGACCTTCACCATCGACCCGACCCAGCCCTTTCCGGCCGAGCGCACCGCCGTCGTCACCGGGGCCGGCGGCGCCCGCGGGATCGGCCGCCACGTCGCCCGCAAGCTCGCCTCCACCGGCTGGGACCTCGCCGTGGTCGACATCGACGGACCGGGGGTGGAGGCGTTCGCTGCCGAGCTCGCGGAGGAGTCCGGACGGCGGGTGATCGGCCTGGGCGTCGACATCTCCGACAAGAGCGCCGTGGACGCCGCCTTCGCGCGAATGGACGCCGAGCTGCCCCCCGTGCTCGCCGTCGTGAACCTCGCCGGAGTCGCCAGCCCCCATCCGTTCTTCGAGATCACCGAGGAGATCTGGAACCGCACCATGGATGTCAACGCCAAGGGCACCCTGTTCATGATGCAGGCCGCCGCCGAGCGGATGATCGCCGGCGGTCACGGCGGACGCTTCGTGAACACCGCCTCGGTCACCGCCTACGACGGCGGCGGCACCTTCTCCAAGGCCGGGTACGCCGCGGCGAAGGCAGCGGTCCTCGGGCTCACCCGCGGCGGTGCCCGCGAACTCGGCCGGTACGGCATCACTTGCAACGCGATCGTCCCCGGTCCCATCGACACCGACATCATGGGCGGGACCCTCACCGACGAGCGCAAGGCCGGGATGTCCGCGGACATCCCCCTGCAGCGGGTCGGCCAGCCGCAGGAAGTCGCGGGCCTCATCAACTTCCTCGTCAGCGAGGACTCCAGCTTCGTCAACGGCGACTCGATCTTCGTCGACGGCGGCAAGCACATGGTGTGACGCCAACGGAGTCACGCCCCTGGCCCTTCAGCTGGCCTCAACCATACTGATATCGGTTGTTCATCGCCCCAGGAGAGAACCATGACCTACCTGCACAACGATCCGTCCGAGTTCGCCGCCGAGGCCGTGAGCGGCCTGGTCGCAGCCCACCCCTCGCTCATCCAGGTCCACGGCGGCGTGGTCCGCTCCACCGAGACCCCGCAGGGTCAACCCGCCCTCGTGATCGGAGGTGGCTCCGGCCACTACCCGGCCTTCGCGGGCTGGGTCGGACCGGGCATGGGCCACGGCGCACCCTGCGGCAACATCTTCTCCTCACCCTCGGCCTCCCAGGTGTACTCCGTCGCCCGCAACGCCGAGAACGGCGGCGGCGTGATCCTCGGCTTCGGCAACTACGCCGGGGACGTCCTGCACTTCGGTCTCGCCGCGGAGAAGCTCCGCCACGAGGGCGTGGACGTGCGGATCATCAAGGTCAGCGACGACATCGTCTCCAACCCGCCGGATAAGCACCGCGATCGCCGCGGCATCGCCGGAGACCTGCCGGTGTTCAAGATCGCCGGCGCGGCCATTGAGGCCGGCGCCGACATCGACGAGGCCGAAAGGATCGCCTGGAAGGCCAACGACGCCACCCGCTCGTTCGGGGTCGCGTTCGACGGCTGCACCCTGCCCGGTGCCGAGGAGCCCCTGTTCCATGTCGAGGACGGCCAGATGGCCGTGGGTCTTGGCATCCACGGCGAGCCGGGCGTGCGCGACGAGCCCCTGCCGAACGCTGACCAGGTCGCGGATCTGCTCGTGGACGGGGTCCTCGAGGAGCTCCCGTCGGCAGACGGTGACGGCGAGCGCCGCGTCGCGGTGCTGCTGAACGGCCTCGGCTCGGTGAAGTACGAGGAACTGTTCGTCGTCTACCGCCGCGTCGCCGAGCGCCTTGACGAGCACGGTCTCACCGCCGTCCGGCCCGAAGTCGGAGAGTTCGTCACCAGCCTTGACATGGCCGGACTGTCCCTGACCATCGTGGTGCTGGACGAGGAGCTGGAGAAGCACTGGCTGGCCCCCGTCGACACCCCGGCGTACCACCGCGGCGCCATGCCCGAGGTGGAGCGTCCCGACCGCGACGGCGTCTGGGACGCCGAGGCACAGGAGATCCCTGACGCCACGGAGGAGTCGAAGGACGCCGCGCAGAAGGTGGTCGGTGTCCTCGCCCGCTTCGAGGAGGTCTGCACCGACAAGGAGGCCGAGTTCGGGAAGATGGACGCGGTCGCCGGTGACGGCGACCACGGCCAGGGGATGCTGTTCGGCTCCCGCGGCGCCCACCGCGCCGGCCGCGAGGCCGCTGACCAGGGTGCCGGGGCCCGCACCGTGCTGCTGTACGCCGGGGAGGCGTGGGCCGAATCCGCCGGGGGCACCTCCGGAGCCCTCTGGGGCGCCGCGCTCACCGCTGCCGGTGGTGTCGCCTCCGACGACTCCGGGATCTCCTCCGAGGACGTCCTCGAGGCTCTGCGGGCGGGGGTCGATGCGATCACCCGGCTCGGTGGCGCAGAGCCCGGCCAGAAGACCATGGTCGATGCGACAGGACCGTTCGTGGAGGCCCTGCCCGACTCGAGCGACGATGTTGCTGCCGCGGTGCGCGAGGCCGCTGAGAAGGCCATGGAAGCGGCGGAGAAGACCGCGGACCTCACCGCGGAAAAGGGTCGCGCCCGCGTGCTCGGCGAGAAGTCCGTCGGCACGCCTGACCCCGGAGCCGTGTCCTTCGCGACCCTCATGCAGGCGCTCGCCGGAGTGCTCGGGGACGGAAAGGACACCTGAGCCACGTCGCTCGCGCGACCGCGTGCAGAGAACTACGACCTACATACGGAACGAAGGAGCACCATGAGCTGGACCATCGCCATCGGCGGAGACAACGCCGGCTTCGGCTACAAGACCGAGATCGCGAAGATGCTGGAGGCCGACGACCGCGTCACCGAGGTGATCGACGTCGGTGTCACCGGCCGCGAGGACGAGACCTACTACCCGAACGTCGCCGAAGCCGCTGCTTCGAAGGTCGCTGCAGGCGAGGCCGATCGGGCCCTGCTGATCTGCGGCACCGGCCTCGGCGTCGCCATTGCCGCTAACAAGGTGCGCGGGATCCGCGCCGTCACCGCCCACGACCTGTACTCCGTGCAGCGCTCCGTGCTGTCCAACGACGCGCAGGTGCTGTGCATGGGCGAACGCGTGATCGGCCTGGAGGCCGCAAAGGCCCTGATCGACGTGTGGCTCGACCTGCGCTTCGACCCGGAGTCCTCCTCCGGCCCGAAGGTGCAGGCGATCGAAGACCTCGAAAAGGGCTGACCCCACCCCGGCAGCGCCTCCCGGACGGCCCTCCGCACGGGGACGCGTCACCCAAGCGCCCCTCCGCACGGGAAC
>JAUNUA010000157.1:3132-5764 GCA_030538435.1 Brachybacterium sp. | reverse complement strand
GCGAGACCGAGCAGGGTGGTCGAGGGGGTCCAGCTGATCCCGTCGTCCCGCCAGGACGCGCCCGGAGCAATCCCGCCGCCGGGCCGTGCGCACTCCGCGCGCACCGCCTGCAGCTGCGGGAGAGTCACGATCCCCGGGGCGTCGCAGGCATCGAAGAAGGCCCGCGCGGAGTCGGCTCCGCCGCTGCGGCGGTAGCGCTGGAAGCCGCGCGCCCCGAACGTCGAGCGCAGGACCCCCGCGAACCGTTCGGCGATATCCCCGTCCACGGGGATGCCGCGCAGGTCCCCGATCCGCTCCGCGGCGCGCAGCCCGACCATGGTCGCCGCGGCGATCCCGAGGGTCACCCGGTGTTCGCGCACCTCCCAGTAGTCCGGGGAGACGGGCGGCAGGCGATGCCCCTGCTTGGTCGCATCCTCCAGGGCTGCCCGCGAGCGCTCGATCATCGGGGCCAGGCGCTCACCTGCCTGGCGTCGGGCCTCGTCCGGGAGCGCCTCCAGGGTGGTGGCGGTGGCCCAGAGCAGCAGCCCCGTGCCGTCGAACTGTCGTCGGCGATCATCCGGTGTCTCCGCCGTCCCCGGGACGTACCGCGCCTCGAACCAGCCGTCCTCACCCTGCAGGGTTGCCATGTGGCCGAGGATCCGGGCCGCCTGGTCGGCGCAGCCGATGCGCGCGAGCGCCGCAGCGCAGAAGGCGCCGTCCCGCGGCCAGATGTACCGCCAATAGGGGGTCCAGGCGGCGACCGGCCCGGGGAGGTCATCGAGAAGGACCCACAGGTCGGCGAGGGCGTCCGCGGCGAGACCGCGGCGACGTTCCGGCACCCGGTCCAGCCAGGCGGCGGCCTGCGCGGTCATCTCGGCCCATCGCCTCGCCGGTGGAGTGTCCTCCGCCCCGGAGAGCAGACGGGTCCCAGGGATGAGGGAGTCCAGAGAGTCCGCGTGCACGAGCGTGCGCCGGCCATCGGGGCCGACGGCAACGGTCTCGGAGTACAGGGGGATCTGGGCGGTCCGGGCCGCGGGGCGACGCCCGGTCACCACCGACCAGCCGCCCGCGCCCAGCACCCCGGCCGACGCGATCACACCGGCTCCACGCAGCAGGTGCCGCCGCGGGGGCATGACGCCACCCCGGTCACCTCGGCGCTCAGCCTGACCGCTCATCGGGCACCCCCTGGATCGACGAGGACCAGTCTCCCACCCGGCGGTCACAGACCCGTCGCGACCAGGTGGTCAGTCTGCGACGGACGAGCCTGCGCAGGCGGATCGAGGTGCCCGCGGGGTGGACAGAATCTCCCGATTTATGGCAGACCGCCCGCTGGGCGGTAACATGGGTCACGTTCATCCCACCCCGAGCCACTACAGGAGTCCCCATGCGCGGCCCGATCCTCCCCATCAGCATCACCACCATCCTCCTGATCATCCTGATCCTGATCCTGGTGCTGTGAGAGCGCGGCGCCGTGAGGCGTCTGCGTGCACGACGGCCCCGCCGCCCGTTCCCGGGTGGCGGGGCCGTCGTCTGCGGTCTGCTCGCCGGTGCGGTCAGCGGGGGCGACGCGCGAGGGTGGAGATGACGTGCCAGTGCTTCTTGTCCCCGCTGAAGGTGCGGCCGTCCTCGTCACGCACGTCGCGGGACAGCACCTCGAGGCCTCGGAACATCTCCTCGATCTCCTGCTCGGAGAAGGTGGCGATGTCCTCGCGCTCCACCCAGCTGTCCCGCTGCCCGAAGAGGTCCACGGCGACCACGCCGCCAGGACGCAGGGCGCGACGGAGCCTCTCCCACACCGCGGGGAGGTCCGCTCCCAGCATCGGCAGCGAGTAGGCGGAGTACACGATGTCGGCGGCGGGGAACTCCTCGGCGTGGGCGACGTCGCCCACGTGAAGGCGGACCTCACCGGCCAGACGCTCGTTCTCCACCATGCGGGTGGCGATGGTGTCGTCGGTGTCGTACGCGTGAACGGTCCACCCGCGGCGCGCGAACTCGAAGGAGTCCGATCCCCCGCCGGCGCCGATGTCCAGGGCCACCCGCCGCGCGCCGTCCCCGACGACCTCGATGGCGCGTCCCACCACACGCCGCGGAGGGCGACCGGCTGCGCTCGTGTTGTAGGCGCGCCAGTCGATGCTCGTGGTGGTCTGCATGCATGCCAGGCTATCGAGATCGCCGGACGGTTCAACCTGGCCAGGCCCCGACGGGCCGGTTCTTCGCGGGCGGCTGAAACTCACCGTGATCCACGCCTCGTCCACCCCGCCGATCCGGGGAAGATATACGATGCCCGCATGTCCGTCGCGCCCCCGTACTCGCGTCTGCACGCCGTCGAGCTGCCCGAGGCCGATGCCCCGCTGATCCGCGACCTCATGCTCGCCGGAGTCGCGAGCTGCACCGCCACCCGCCGCGACACCGATACCAGCCCGTACCGCGTAGACCTGGAGACCGTCGACTCGCTGCGCCGCGAACTCACCACCACCCACCGCGTCATCGCCGCGTTCGACGGGGACATCCCCGTGGGCGTGGTCCGCCTGCCCATCGCGGACGAGGACGGCCTGCTGCGGTTCGAACGGCTCAGCCAGGTCCCGGGCTATCCCCCGAAAGCCGCCTGCGAGTTCCTCGTGGACCGCGTGTACGAGGAGGCGCGGAACCTGGG
>JAUNUA010000157.1:0-3032 GCA_030538435.1 Brachybacterium sp. | reverse complement strand
GTCCGCTCCGACGGCCGGATGGTCGCCGCGATGATGGTGCACACCGGGTCCGACGGGGTACTGATGTTCTCGCGCCTGTCGGTACTCCCCTCCGAGAACACCATGGGGTGGGCGCGGGTGCTGTTCGACTGGCTGCTGGACGAGGCGGTGCGCCTGGGGGCTCCCGCCGTCGGCACCCTGGTTCCGGCCGACCGCCCCCGCCTGCGGAAGCTCGGCGAGGCCGGCGGGATGACGGTCCGGGACCGCGGTCTTCGGCTCGGACTGGACGACGAGATGCATGAGGTGCTGTACATGACGCGGGACGTTCCGACGCTGTGACCGCACCGTCCCTGCATCTGGCGCACGTCTGCCTGCACACCTCCCCTCTTGCCTCCCCCGGTGCCGCGGACGCCGGTGGCATGAACGTCGTGGTTATCGAGCAGGCCCGGGCGCTGGCGCGCCGCGGCCACCGCATCGACCTCATCACCCGCCGCAGCGACCCCGGCGACCCGGACGTCGTCGACGTCGCACCCGGCATCCGACTGTTCCACCTGGACGCCGGCCCCGCCGCGCCGCTCCCGAAGAGCCGCATGGAGGAGGCGATCGCGCCGTTCACCGCGTCGCTGCGGCGCCTGCTCGCGGCGGACGACGCGCCCCGCTGGGACCTGATCCACTCCCACCACTGGTTCTCCGGCGCCGCCGCGCTCGACCTCGCACGGGAGCTGCGCATCCCCCACCTGCAGTCCTTCCACTCCGTCGCGGCGCCGGACGGATCGACGGACCTGCGCGATGGCGAACCCGCCGAGTCCCCGGGCCGGGTTGCCGGGGAGCGGAACGCCGCGCAGCGATCCGATCTCGTCGTGGCGGTCTCCGAGGCGGAACGGCAGACCATCGCCTCCCGCTACGCCGTCGATCCCGCCCGGATCGCGGTCGCGCGACCCGGTGCGGACATCGACCTGTTCCACCCCGGACCGGATGCCCACGCCAGTTCCGAGGTTTCGTCCCCTGACGGCCCGATGGTGCTGTTCGCCGCCCGCCTGCAGCCCCTGAAGGCCCCGGACCTGGCGCTGCGGACCCTCGCCCGCACGGACCCCGAGGCCAGGACACGCCTGGTGCTCGCGGGCGGGACCAGCGACGACTTCGCCGACTATGCCCGGGAGCTGGACGACCTCGCTGTCGAGCTCGGGATCCGCGACCGGGTGCACAGGGCCGGGTCGCTGCCCCGCGAGGAGCTGCGTCTGCTGATGCGCGAGGCCGACCTCCTCCTGCTGCCCAGCTGGTCGGAGACCTTCGGGCTGGTAGCCCTGGAGGCGCAGGCCAGCGGCACCCCTGTCATCGCGTGGCGCCACGCCGGCGGGATCGTGGAGGCCATCGCCCCCAGCGGCATCGTCCTGGAGGACCGCGACCCCGCCCAGTGGGCGGCCCAGATCGACGCCGTCCTCGCCGACCCGCTGCGCCACGAGGCGATGCGCCGCGACGCCGAGCAGCGCACCTGGGAGGACACTGCCTGCTCCCTGGAGGAGATCTACGCGCGCACCCTCGCCGGAACGCACACACCCGACCCCTGGGGCCTGCTCGATCGCGCCCGGACGGTCCTGGTCGTCCACGCCCACCCCGACGACGAGACCCTGGCGACGGGGCCGCTGCTGGCCGACCTCGCCCAGCGCGGCACCCGCACCGTCGTCCTCACCGCGACCCGCGGCGAAGAGGGGGAGATCACGGAGGGCGCCCTCGACGATGATGAGCGCGACCTGGCCGAGGTGCGCGCGGTCGAGCTGGCGCGCGCTCTCGACGCGCTCGGTATCGAGGAGCACCACATGCTCGGTGCCGCTCCCGCGCTCGCCCCCGGGGCCTCGCCCCGCCGCTACCGCGACTCCGGCATGCGATGGATCCGCGAGGGGCTCGCCGGCCCGTCCGAGCACGCGGGCGAGGACAGCCTCACCCGGCGCAACCCCGAAGAGGCCGTCGCGGATCTCCTGGCCCTCATCGACCACGTCGGCGCGGACCTGCTGATCACCTACGACGATGCCGGCGGCTACGGCCACCCCGATCACGTCCGCGTCCACGAGGTGACCGCTGAGGCCGCGCACCGTCGGGACCTGCCGATGCTGGAGGTCGCGGACCCCGCCACCTCTCTTGCGTCGGGGATCTGCTGGCGGGAGCAGCCGGGAACTGGCGAGGCGGTCGAGGCCGCGGTCCGCGCGTACGCCACCCAGGTGACACCGATCGGGCCCCTCGACCCCGAGCAGCCCGGGCTGCTGCTGCGGCACGTCGGCGGTCAGGAGCAGCGGCTGCGCTTCGGCACCGGACTCAGGGCGCGGCCGGCGACGGGGGCGACGCCACAGTGACCGTGGCGACGGAGGCCAGTGTGCTCCCGGGGTCCTCCGGCACGCCCAGGACCTGATCGACGAGGCCCATCAGGTCCGCGAGCTCCATCCCCGGCCAGCCGAACACCCGCCGCCGCCACTCCGGCTGGACCGCCTTGTAGCCGAGCGCCGCCCCCATCAGGGCCCCCGCGATGCAGGCCACCGTGTCGGTGTCGTTGCCCGCTCGGACGGCGCGCTCCAGGACGTCGGTGAGCAGCGCACGCTGAGCGAACTTCCCCTCCGGGAGCGGCCCCGCCCCATGGATCGCCGACCACGCCGCCTGCAGCGCATGGACGGCCCAGCCGTTCCGGGCGAACACCGACGGCTCCGCGGTCTCCGCCTCCTCCAGTCGCAGTGCCCACTCTCGGGCCCGCTCCTCGGGCAGCCGGTCGATACCCGCTCGAACATCCAGTCGGCCCGTCAGGATCGCCTCGCGCACGGCGAAAGCCCACAGCACGCACGCGTCCAGGGATTCGGTGTGCACGTGGGTGAGAGAGCTGACCGCGACCACGGCCTCGTGCAGGACGTCGTCCTCGGAGTGCAGATGCGCGATCGCCACGACGTGGGTGCGCATGAGGGCACCGTTCCCCGCGCTGAGCGACAGCTCCGCGTGCGCATCGAGCGCCGCCTGTCGGAAGTCCGCCCCCTGGGGGAGGGAGCGCTCATCGGACTGCGCGTGCTCCACCG
>JAUNUA010000156.1:1499-5790 GCA_030538435.1 Brachybacterium sp. | reverse complement strand
GTCGGCCGATGTCCCGGTCCCGCTGGGGGCGGGCCTCGCGGGGCTGGCCGAGCGTCTCGGGCCGGGCGGCACCCTCGCCGCGACGCGCGCCGATGACCGTTTCGTGCTCACCGTCCGTTTCACTCCCGCCCCCACCAAGGAGCCCCGATGAGCCCCGATCCGCTGCGCGTCATCCTGATCGACGACGAGAACCTGATCCGCTCGGCTATCGCCACGATGCTGGACCTCGAGGAGGACCTGCAGGTCATCGGCCAGGCCGGCACCGCGGCCGACGGCATCGCCCTCGCGGAGCGCGAACGCCCGGACGTCGCGGTGGTGGACCTGCAGCTGCCCGACGGGGACGGCCTGGAGATCTGCGCGGCGATCGCCCGCTCCTCTCCCGCCACACGGACACTGATCCTCACCTCGCACGCCCGCCCCGGGTACCTGAAACGGGCTCTCGAGCAGGGTGTGCAGGGGTTCTTGCCGAAGACGGTCGGGGCGACAGAGCTGGCGGCGTCGGTGCGGGCGGTCGCCGCCGGTCGGCGTGCCATCGACCCGGAGCTCGCCGCGGAGACGATCTCCTCCGGGGACTCACCGCTCACGCCGCGGGAGGCCGATGTGCTGGAGTTCGCGGCCGACGGTGCCTCGATCGCACAGATCGCACGCCGCGCCCACCTCGCCGAGGGCACGGTGCGCAACTACCTCTCCAGCGCGCAAGCGAAGCTCCAGGCGCAGAATCGCCATGAGGCCGCCGGGATCGCCCGTCGGCACGGGTGGATCTGAGCGCCGTCGACTGGCCGATCCGACGCGCGCCGCGAGCACCGACGGAATCGTCCCGGGCCGCCTGCTGACGTGGACAGGCCCGGCCCGCTGGGGGAGACTGCTCGGATCGGCCGGGGCGTCCCGTCCCTCGGCCCCGAGCGCGAGGAGCGCAGCATGACCCCCACGGCCACCGGAGTCCGTACCGCTGACGGCACCTTTGCTTTCACCCGCACCCTGCCGCTCCCGCACGAGGAGGCGTGGGCGGCGATCACCGATCCCGGCCGCACGGACCGCTGGTTCGGCTCCTGGTCGGGTGACCCGGAGAGCGGGAGCATTCAGGTGACGATGAACGCGGAGGAGGGGGCGCCGACGATGCCCGCGCGGGTGATCGCCTGTGAGCCACCGCAGCGCCTGGTGCTGCTCACCGGCGAGGGTGACATGCAGTGGCACCTGACCCTGACGGTCGGTCCGGGCGAGGAGCCGGGCACCAGCACCGTCACGCTGTGGCAGGTCATTGAGGAGGCGGAGACCGCGGCGAGTGTCGGCCCCGGGTGGGACTTCTACCTGGACCGGCTGGTGGCAGCAGAGACCGGCGGCGACGTCGAGGCGATCCGTTTCGAGCCCGACTACCTTCCGGAGCTCGCCGAGCACTACCGGGCAGCCTTCGCTTGAACCCCTGTGCCCGACGGGCGGAGGGGGTTGCAGCGGCGAGCGAGGGCGCGCGCTCAGCGCCGTCGGGCGCGGAAGAAGTCCCGCAGCAGCTGGCCGCACTCCTCGGCGCGCACCCCGGTGGTGAGGTCCACGCGGTGGTTCAACCGCGGCTCGCGCACCAGATCGTAAAGCGATCCCGCGGCCCCGGCCTTCGGGTCCGAAGCCCCCACGACGACCCGTCGTACGCGCGCCAGCACGATCGCACCGGCGCACATGGTGCAGGGCTCGAGAGTGACGCCGAGGGTGCAGCCGGTGAGGTTCCACCGTCCGGTCGCGCGGGCGGCCGCTCGCAGGGCAAGGATCTCGGCGTGTGCGGTCGGGTCCTCGTCGGCTTCCCGGCGGTTGCCGGCCGCAGCGAGCAGCGCACCATCGGGGCCGAGGACGACAGCCCCGATGGGCACATCGGGCCTGTCCCGTGCACCGGCCGCGCGCGCCTCGACCAGTGCCCGGCCCATCAGTTCCTCGTCATCCACGCGCCCCATTGTCACCGGTTGAGCCCCCGGCCCGATGGAGGACCGCGATCCCGGCGGCGCACAGCACGATCACGAGGATGCCGAGGACGGCCACCGCACCGGGGTTGCTCACCAGCGCATCCGGCAGAACCGCGGGCCCGAAGAAGGACGCGGGGAGGGCATCGGCGACCGGGCCCTGCCCCAGGGTCAGCACGCCCGAGCGCAGACCGTCGACGGTGGTGGCGAGGATGCCGGCAGCGGCCACCACGATCACGGCCATCAAGCCGCGCGACACCGCGCGGCCTGAGGCCGATGGGACGGCCGATTCGTTGGGTGCGGTGATGGACGAGGTGGGGGTGTGGGTGTTCATCGTGAGGTCTCCCTGCTCGTGGTCGTGGGGTGGTGCGCGGATCGTGTTCCGCGGTGGTTCCACCCTTCCGGGACCCCGACGGGGGCGGTAGAGCGCCCTGTCACCTCGAGACGGTCACGTTTGTCACCAGATGCGCTCCAGGCCGCTGAGCTGGTCGAACACGGGGTCCGCGCTCACCAGGGGGCAGCCGCGGCGGATCGCCTGGGCTGCGAGCATGCGATCAAAGGGATCCCGGTGCGTCCACACCATGGAGCCGGCGAAGAGGGCGTCTCCCGCCGAGATCGGGAGATCGTGGGCGTACCAGCGTTCGAGGTTCTGCCCGTAGTCGAGCACCAGATGCTCTCCACCGGGGAGCTTCCCGATCCGTGATTTCGTGGAGATCTCCCACGCGCAGGCGGCGCTGACCAGGACGACGGCATCCTGATCGAGGAGCGCCTCCTCCGCAGCTGCAGACAACCGGGAGGGTTCGGAGAGTGACCAGATCAGGACGTGCGTGTCCACCAGGAGGTCCACTCAGGTGTCCCATCCCTGGAGTTCATCACCGGGCAGTGGATCCTCGAACGAGGCGGGCAGCGTGTACGCGACAAAGCCCATGGGACGGGCCGCCTTGTCCGGGTGAATCGGCACCAGGCGAGCGATCGGTGTGTCCCCGCGGGCGATCGTTACCTTGTCGCCCCCTTCGACGCGGCGCAGCAGGGCGGATAGACGCGTCTTCGCGTCCTGCACCTTCACCACCTCGGGCTCCGGGTCGACAGCGTTCATCCTGATCCGCTTCATCACCCCAGACTAGGAAAGGCGGTGTGGTTGGTCAACCATGCTGACCAGGTTGCGGGGCCGTCCGCCCGCGGGCGATCCTCACCGCTGACCTGGCCTGTTCCCCGGTGGCTCTCCGGTAGATTTGAGCAATGCGCGTCCTGGAGATCGACCACCCGCTCGTCGCCCACAAACTCACGGTGCTGCGCGACAAGGGCACCCATTCCTCGGTCTTCCGTCAGCTCGCCGATGAGCTGGTGACCCTGCTGGCGTACGAGGCGACCCGCGCGGTGGCCGTCGCCCCGGTGGAGATCGACACGCCCGTCACCACGATGACGGGCACGAAGCTGACCCACCCCACGCCGATGGTGGTGCCGATCCTGCGAGCCGGTCTCGGGATGCTGGACGGCCTGACCCGGCTGCTGCCCACCGCGGAGGTCGGGTTCCTCGGGATGGTGCGCAACGAGGAGACGCTCGAGGTGACGACGTACGCGAACCGCCTGCCGGACGATCTGACCGGGCGCCAGTGCTTCGTCCTGGACCCGATGCTCGCCACCGGGAACACCCTCATCGCATCGGTGGAGTACCTGCATGAGCGCGGCGCCCGGGACGTCACTTGCGTGACGCTGCTGGCGGCGCCCGAAGGGATCCAGAAGATGAAGGACGCGATCGACCCGGCGATCGACCTGACCATCGTCACCGCCGCGATCGACGAGAAGCTGAACGAGAAGGGGTACATCGTGCCCGGGCTCGGCGACGCCGGCGACCGGCTCTTCGGCGTCGTCGACTGACGACGCCGCCTGACGACCCCGCATGGGGCGCCGTCCAGCTGTCCCTCCGCCCCACTGCGCCACCCTTTCGCACGCACCCTCGCATCCCACGATGTGGACTCTGGCATTGCGTCGCCCGGCGCGAGCAGTGCACTATCGGGCCATGACCTCGACCGAGCTCCGTCCGGAGGCCACCAGCCCGGTGGCTCCGTCGATGATGCGCTCCATGTCGATGTCCATGATGATGCAGATGATGCAGCGTCAGCCGAGCCTCTGAGCTCTGACACCGCAGGGAACTCCGCGGCCGGCTGACAGGAGCCGGTCGACAGGCGCGGGCTCCAGGTGCCGCCGGGAGCACACCCCCACCTGATCGCCGCCGACGCATCGGCTACGACCACGGGGATCCCGGGACCACCATCCGCCACGGCCCATCGGCCGGCGACTCCCCGGAGACCTGCATCATGACTACCGTCCTTCACTCCCGCACCACC
>JAUNUA010000156.1:0-1399 GCA_030538435.1 Brachybacterium sp. | reverse complement strand
ACCGTGGCGCTTCCGCCCGGCACCTCGGACGTCGACGCCGCGCAGCTGGCCGATGCGCTGCGCGGCAGCGCCGACCGCCTCACCTCCGGGCGCCGGGCGCGCACGCGGGTGGAGCTCGACGCTCCGCTGCCGTTCACCCGGACGCGCTCCTCCCGGGGAGACCTGCGGGCGCTGCCGCCCCGCCGGGAGACCCCCGCGGCGAGTCCCTTGCGGCCACGCCCCGGAGCCGTCGTCTCCCCCACCTCCCCCGCCCGCCAGGATGCGGAGGCAGCCCGTCTGCGGGCCCTGCGCGCGACCGCCGTCAGCCCCCAGACCCCCACCGGCGCGCAGGACTCGGCCCTGGTGGTCGACCTGTACGGCCGTCGGGTCCGGATCGACGGTGAGGACGTGGACCTCACCTACAAGGAGTTCGAGCTCCTGGCCCACCTCGCACGGAATCCGCGCCGGATCATCGACCGGGGCGAACTGATGGGCACGGTGTGGGCCGATGCCGGCCCGGAGACCGGGGAGCGCACGGTCGACGTGCATGTGCGTCGGGTGCGCACGAAGCTCGGCCGGTACCGCCGGTTGATCAGCACCATCCGCGGTGCTGGGTACCGGCTGGACCTGGGCAGCGATGTCGCCGTCCTCGGCTGATCTGCGGGCTCTGCCTCGCGCGGCCCGGGAGTGATCCACCGTCGCGCGGCGCCGCGCTTGGCGATCCGCGACCCGCGGGAAAAGAGGGACGAGCGGGCCGGAGCACGCCCCGGGGGGCCGGGGGCTCACGGACCGCTCGTCGGCCCGCCGTCCTGGGGGGGTGGGTGCGGACGGGCGGGCGGACAGGCCACCACGGTGGGGGAACCAGGTGGGCCTGCCAGCCGCCTCCCAGAGGGGGGTGAGGGAGACGGCGTTCAGGGTGTCCTGTCATCGGCGCCGACCCGCGGGATCAGCGTCGATGCGAAAAGTCTAGGACTCCGCTCAGGGGCTGTAAACACCGCTGAGAGTGTCCGAGTGCCGGTGTTACCGCAGGTGACGATACCCTTCCTGGGTACTCCGCCCGATTTCTCCGGTTGCTCGAGGGGCGTTTCAAGAATCGGCAAAGCGGACTGCCTCCAGGTCACGGCCCATCGTGGCGCCGGCGACGGGACGCCGGGAAAGAACCGGTAAAGACGCGGCCCTGCCCTCGGCGGTCCCTCCGTCGCTTCCAGACAGTGGTGGACGCCACTCGCACGAGGTGCTGTGGGCGTCGCGTCGACCGCGGCGACACACCCCCGGAGTCGCGACGAAGAAGGCGCAACGTCGGAGTCGTGGCCGCTGAGTCGCGGCCCCGGACTAGCGACGTCGGGGTCACTGCCTCGCAGGCTCGGGGTCAGGTGGCGAGGGTCCAGGTGAGGACGGTGGCGTCGTCGTGGGTCTTGCG
>JAUNUA010000155.1 GCA_030538435.1 Brachybacterium sp. | reverse complement strand
TCCACTGTAGGGAGACGTGAGTGCTGTCACTGTCGCTGATAGCGAATCGTTATATTTCTGCGATCCCCCCGTGACGAACACCGTGACCAGCGGGATTGCCGTGAATCCAGTCGAGACATGGCGTGGTGATGGCCCCTCCCCTCGACGAGGGGAGGGGCCACTGCTCGGTTTCTCAGCTGCCCTGCGTCACCCGCTGGTGACAGCGGAGGACCGGCCGGCGTCGAGGTTCTCGAGCCGCCCGATCGAATCGACGTGGTGGCACGCCACCGTCGATCCTCCGTGGAGCACCGGAGCGGGGTCCTCCGAGCGGCACAGAGCCTGTCGATCCTCGTCGAGGAGCGCGTACAGCGGGCAGCGGGAGGTGAAGTTGCAGCCCGGGATGTCCTCCGTCGGGGACGGCAGGTCGCCCTTCAGGATGATGCGATTGCGTTCGCGTTCGACCTTCGGGTCCGGCACCGGCACCGCGGACATCAGCGCCCGCGTGTACGGGTGGCGGGGGGACTCGAAGACCTCCGCCACCGGACCGGACTCCACGATCCGGCCCAGGTACATCACCGCGATCACGTCGGCGATCTCCCGGACGATGGCGAGGTCGTGTGCGACGAACAGGTAGGCGAGTCCCAGCTGGTCGCGCAAGTCCTCCAGCAGGTTGATCACGCCGGCCTGCACCGAGACGTCCAGAGCGGAGACCGGCTCGTCGAGCACCAGCAGCTTCGGCTCGACGACCAGCGCGCGGGCGATACCGATGCGCTGGCGCTGTCCGCCGGAGAACTCGTGCGGATACCGATCGGTCATCTCCGGGTCGAGGCCGACCAGGTCCATCACTTCGGCGACCTTCGCTTCGCGGTCCGCGCGGGGGAGCCCGTGCACGGTCAACGGCTCGGCGATGATGTCCCCGACCGGCAGCCGCGGATCGACCGCAGCCATCGGGTCCTGGAAGACGATCTGCACGTCGCGCCGCAGCGCCAGTCGTGACTTCTTGGTGAGCCCACTGACGTCCTGGCCGCTCACCTCCAGGGTCCCGCGCTGCGGCGGGATCAGCTCCATGATCTCCAGGCTGGTGGTGGACTTCCCGGACCCCGATTCGCCGACCAGACCGAGGGTCTGACCCGGCTTGATCTCGAAGTCGACCCCGTCCACGGCTTTCACCGTGCCGACCGGGCGGCGGAAGACCGCCCCCTTCATGAGCGGGAAGTGGCGCACCAGGTCCTGGGCGCGCACCACGGGCTCCTGGTCCTCCGCGTCCTTGATGGCGCGGGCCTCGAACTCCGGCCGCGGGAAGATGTCCGAGGCCTTCAGGTCCCCGGATCGAATCTCCCCGGCCCGGTGGCAGGCCACCGTGTGGTCGGCTCCGATCGACTCCAACGGGGGTTCGGTCTCGCGGCAGATGTCGATCGCGGCGGGGCAGCGCGCCGCGAAGGGGCATCCCTGCGGCAGGCGGGCCAGGTTCGGCGGCCGGCCCTCGAGCGGCACCAAGCGCTCCTTGCCGGCGGTGAGCATGTTCGGCACCGAGCGCAGCAGACCCATGGTGTAGGGCATGGTGGGTCGTTCGAAAACATCGTCGACCGGCCCGTTCTCCACCAGCTTCCCGGCGTACATCACCGCCACCCGGTCCACGTTGCCGGCGACGACGCCGAGGTCGTGGGTGATCAGCGCGACCGCCGCCCCGGTGACCTCCTTCGCCTTCTGCAGGACCTCCAGGATCTGCGCCTGGATCGTCACGTCGAGAGCGGTGGTGGGCTCGTCGGCGATGATCAAGGTGGGGTCGTTCGCCATCGCGATCGCGATCATGGCGCGCTGGCGCATGCCGCCGGAGAACTCATGGGGGAAGGCCTTGACGCGGCGCTCGGCGCCGGGGATCCCCACGATCTGCAGCAGTTCGACGGCGCGCTTGTGCAGGGTCTGTTGGCTGAGGCCCTTGTCGTGCAGGGTGAGGGCCTCCTCGATCTGCTGCCCGACCGTGTACACCGGGGTCAGCGCCGACAGCGGGTCCTGGAAGATCATGGCGATCTCCCGGCCGCGCAGGTTCGACAGCTGCCGATCGTTCATGTCCAGCAGGGACTCACCGCGGTAGAGGATCTCCCCGTTGATCTGCGCGGAGGTGGGCAGCAGGCCCATCACGGCCATCGAGGAGACGGACTTCCCGGAGCCGGACTCCCCGACGATGGCCAGGAACTCCCCGGCGTTCAGGTCGTAGTTGACGCCGCGAACGGCCTGGACGGCAGTGCCTCCCCGCTGGGGGAAGGTCACGGTCAGGTCCTTGACGCTGAGAACGGGCTCAGGCACGGTTCACCTCGCTGGTCGGGTCGATGGCATCGCGGAGGGCGTCGCCCATCAGTGCGATGGCGGTCAGCAGGGTGATGAGGAAGCCTGCAGGGAAGAGGAACAGCCAAGGCCGGTTCAGCACGGCCGTCTGGCCGTCCTGGATCAGCACGCCGAGGGAGATGTCCGGCGACTGCACACCGAGGCCGAAGAACGACAGCGATGTCTCGGCGAGGATCGCCCCGGTCACACCGATCGTCATGTCGATGATGAGCAGGGATGCGACGTTCGGGATGATGTGGCGGCGGAGGATGGTGAAGGTCCCGACCCCCATGTAGCGGGCGGCTTTGACGAACTCGCGCTCTTTCAGCGACTTGGTCTGGTTCTTCACCACCAGCGACATGATCATCCAGGAGAACAATCCGAGTACCACGATCAGCAGGTAGGGGCTGCCGCCCACCACCGGGGAGACGATCATCAGCACGTAGAAGATCGGCAGCACCAGCAGCAGGTTCGTGACCCAGGTGATCACCGTCTCGACGATGCCGCCGAGGTACCCGGCCAGCGACCCGAGGATCGCCGCCAGGATCGTCGCGAGCGGCGCTGCGATCAGGCCGATCAGGAGCGACAGCCGCAGCGCCTGGGTGATCTGGGCATAGAGGTCCTGGCCGATCGAGTTGGTGCCGAACCAATGCTGTGCCGAGGGCGGGGAGTTGAAGTTGAACTTGTCCTGATCGGTGTGGGAGTACACGTTCGGGATGTTGCCGAACAGGGCGAACAGGACGATGAGCAGCACGATGGTGCCGCCGATCCAGAAGTTCGGCTTGGTGCGCAGGCGCCGCCAGACCAGCCCCAGCTGGGAGACCGGTTTGTGCTTTCTCTGCTGGCCACTCTCCTCATTGAGGGTGGCGCCGGGCTCCATGTCCTGGACGGTGTCGCTGGTGGTATCGGCGGGAGCGCTTCCTTGCATGGACATGGGATCAGACCCTCACTCTCGGGTCGAGGGCGGCGTACAGGATTTCGGAGAGGGTGAAGCTGATCAGCAGCAGGACAGCGGTGAAGACCACGTTCCCGGTCAGGGCGTTCACGTCGGACTGCTGGACTGCCTGAATGCCGTACTGGCCCATGCCGGCCCAGGAGAAGATGATCTCGAGGAACGCCGAGCCGGCGACGAGCGTGCCGAACGAGAAGGCGAAGTAGGTCGACATCGGGATCAGAGCCACGCGCACACCGTGCTTGATCAGTGCCCGGTTGCGGGTGGCGCCCTTGGCGCGGGCGGTGCGGATGAAGTCCGAACCCAGCACGTCCAGCATGATCGCGCGCTGGTAGCGCGAGTAGATGGCCGACCCGAAGAGCACCAGGGCGATGGTGGGTAAGAGCAAATGCATGGCCGCGTTGCCCACCTGTGGCCAGAACCCTTGTATTCCGGGCGTATAGGCACCGGTGAAGGTGATGAGACGGAAGCCGATGAGGTTGTTGAACCAGGTCGCCACCAGCATCAGCAGCAGGCCGCCTACGAAGGTTGGCGTGGAGATCAGCACGAAGCTCGAATAGGTGATGACCTGGTCGGAGGCCTTGTACTGCCGCACGGCGCCCCAGACGCCGAGGATGACGCCCAGGATCGCGGCCAGCGCCGATCCCACGATGAGCAGGCGCAGCGACACCCCGGCGCGGGAGAAGATCTCCTCGACCACCCAGTTGTTGCCGAGGTCGCGGTTCAGCTTCTCGTTCAGCGGGGCGGTCACGATCTGCACGATCCACGCCCAGGTGCGCTCCAGCACCGGGGTGTCGGGGTTCACACCGATCGCGTCGAAGCGAGCGTCAATGGATTCCTGGGGGACAGGCGGGTTCAGGTTCTGGTACCGCGCGGCGGGGTTGAAGAAGAAGCTCGCCGCCATGTACGCGGTGACAGTCGCGATAGCGGTGAGGATCAGGTAGCTGACGAACCGCCGCAGGATGTACTTGGTCATCGCCGGGTCCCCCGTGTCCCCCCGGGACCACCTCCGAACGCAGCGGCGCAGGGAGGTCCCGTGGGCCGAGCGGGCCGGCAAGCCGGACGGCGGCGCGCATGCGATGTGAACGACTTCGTCACGGGTTTCCCTCACTTGGTTCGGTCGTGTGCACCCCGCGTCCTTGCGGGATACTCGAACTGTCCTTGCACTGTAGGCCACCGGCGGGACCGGTGCGGACGGCATCAGGCCTGCTGACCGAATCGTTATCGGACTGCCTGGTCCCCCGGGGCTCGGAAGGAGAGTACAGGACGTGACCGCGAACACGGCGCCGTTTGCGCAGGAGCACGGCAGCTCAGCGCGCTATCTCCGCCAGACGCGATTGCCCGAGGTCGGAGCGGTGGGGCAGGGTCGACTCGGCGCGGCACGTCTCGCGGTGATCGGGGCGGGCGGGCTCGGCTCGCCGGTCCTTGCCTACCTCGCTGCGGCCGGGGTGGGGACCCGGGCAGGTGGCGGGTGGATCACCGTGCTCGACCCGGACCTGGTGGATCTGACCAATCTGCACCGACAGGTCGTCCACGCCGATGCCGCGCAAGGGCAGTCGAAGGCAGAGTCCGCGGCAGAGCGCATGCGGACGACGAACCCCGAGGTGGACGTCCGGGCGGTGCAGGAAGCGGTGACGACGCAGAATGCCCTGGAGCTGCTGGGGGGTCACGACCTGGTGATCGACGGCTCCGACAACTTCCCCACCCGGTACCTGGTCTCCGATGCCTGCGAGATGCTCGAGCTGCCGCTCGTGTGGGGCTCGATCCTCGGCTTCGCCGGCCAGCTCAGCGTGTTCGACGCCGATGCGGGTCGCGGTGTCACCTACCGCGATCTGCACCCGGTGCCACCGCGGCCGGGGGAGGTGCCTAGCTGCGCCGAGGCCGGGGTGATGGGACCGCTGTGCGGGGTGATCGGCTCCGCCATGGCGATGGAGTCGATCAAGGTGCTGCTCGGCGCGGGGCGCAGCGTGCGGGGTCGGCTCGCCCTGTACGACGCCTTGGAGGGCCGATGGCAGGAGGTGCCGATCTCCCGCGACCCGGACCGTGCCCCGGTGACGGAGCTCGAGGACCTGACGCTGACCTGCGGGCTGCCGGGCGCGGACGTCCCAGCGGCAGTCGACTCGGGGGTCGGTGCCGACGGCATGGACGCGGCGCAGGTGCAGGTCCACGAGATCGCGGACCTGCTGCGCGCGGGGACGCGGGTGATCGATATCCGTGAGGCCGAAGAGACGGCCGACGGGGTCCTGGCGGGCGCCGAGCTGATCCCCAGCGGTGTTGTGGTGCAGGATCCCGCGGCGGGGGGTGACTTGGACGGCGCGGTCCTGTACTGCGCCGCCGGTCGGCGCTCCGAGGCGGCGCGGCGCGCTCTGGCCGCCCGCGGCATCACCGTGAGGTCCCTCGTCGGCGGGTACGCCGCGATCGAAGCCGCCGGGCTGCCCCTCACGTCGCCGCGTCCACGACGGTGACGGTTTCCGCCGCTTGACCGCGGCCGGTTCAGCCGCCCGCGAAGGGTGGGAGCACGTCGACCTGATCCCCGGGGCCGAGCTCCTGGTCGCGGTCGCGACTGG
>JAUNUA010000154.1 GCA_030538435.1 Brachybacterium sp. | reverse complement strand
GATGACCTCTCGGACTGCCGCAGCGATCCCCTCGGCATCGAGACCGCTCTCCTCCAGAATGGCGTCCCTCTTCGCGTGAGCAATGAACTCCTGGGGAACACCGAGCACCCGCATCCGAGGAGCCGGGGTCTGACGTGTCGCACCCTGCGAGAGATCCAGGGCGAGAGCTGCCCCGACCCCTCTTTGTGCGACGCCGTCCTCGACGGTCACAACCGCCGCGGCCGAGCGCGCCAGTTCGATGAGCCCCGAGCGTAGCGGCAGCGCCTGCACCGGGTCCAGCACCAGCACGTTGGCTCCGTCCGCGGCGACCTGCTGGGCGGCCGCGAGACAGGGTCCCGCGAGGGCGCCGATGCTGAGGATCAGCACGTCGACGGGCGCGTCCGCGTTCCCCGCTAGCACGTCACCCGCGGCGTGGGCGGCGCGGGCCGGGATGTCCTCGGGGCACGAGCCCTTCGGGTAGCGCACGAGCGACGGGCCGTCGACGGCGAGGGCGTCCCGGATGGCGGCCTCGAGCCGTGAACCGTCGCGCGGGGCGAAGGCGGCGATATGGGGGATCTGTGCGGCCAGTGCCAGGTCCCAGATGCCGTGGTGGCTGGGGCCGTCGTCCCCGGTGACACCGGCGCGGTCCAGGGCGATCGTGACGTCCTCCCCGTGCAGGGCAACATCCAGCAGCAGCTGGTCGAACGCCCGGTTCAGGAAGGTGGAGTACAGCGCGACCAGGGGCTTCGCGCCACCGTGGGACAGTCCGGCGGCGGTGTCGAGGGCCAGCTGCTCCGCGATGCCCACGTCCAGCACCCGCTCCGGCATACGGTGCTGCAGGGGGGTGAGGCCGACGGGGTCGATCATGGCCGCGCTGACTGCGATGACCCGGGGGTCCTGTTCGGCTGCGCGGAGGAACGCTTCCCCGGCTCGGCCCGTCCAGGTCGCCGGGCGGGGCGGGGCCCCGGGCGGTGGGAGGGTCTCCTCCGCGGCCTCCTCGGGGCTCGGCAGTACGGGCTCCGGTACCTCCACCTCGAACGGTCCGGTGGCGTGCCAGTGGTCCAGAAGGTCCTGCTCGGCGCGGGCGAAGCCCATTCCCTTGCGGGTGAGGACGTGGACGATGGGCGCGCCCCGGGTCGCATCGCGGGCGAGGGCGTGGGCTTCAGCGAGGGCGGCGGCGAGCGCCTCGTGGTCGTGGCCATCGATGGGACCGAGGTAGCTCAGCCCCAGCTGGGTGAACAGATCCTCCCCTGCACGGATCGAGCCGCCGCGGAGGTCGGCGAGGTGCCGGGCGAGACCGCCGATGGTGGGGGCGTAGGACCGGGTGTTGTCGTTCAGCACCACCACGGTCCGGCCTGCGGGGTCCGAGGCCAGGTCGTTCAGCGCCTCCAGGCCGACGCCACCGGTGAGGGCGCCATCGCCTATGACGGCGACCGCGCACGGTGCCTCAGGACCCGGTTGCTCGGTGGTCAGGGCAAGCGCCCGGCCGATGCCGTGGGCCCAGGCGATGGACCCCGAGGCGTGGGAGTTCTCGACGACGTCGTGGTCGGACTCCCGACGGTCGGGGTAGCCGGAGATGCCGCCGCGGGTGCGGAGCCCGTCGAGGTCGGCGCGGCCGGTGAGCATCTTGTGCACGTACGCCTGGTGGCCGGTGTCGAACACGATCGGTTCCGTCGGGGAGTCGAACTCGCGGTGCAGGGCGATGGTCAGCTCGACCACGCCGAGGTTCGGACCCAGGTGGCCACCGGTGCGGGCGACGATCTCCACGAGCGCGGTGCGCAGCGCATCGGCGAGGCCGGGCAGCTCCTGAGGACTCAGGGCGCGCAGGGCGTCGGGAGATGCCGGGATCGCGACCGGGCGCGTCATCGGGTTCGCAGTCATAGGACCTCCGGGGGTGGCGGTCCGGTCAGCCTACGTCGTGATGACCTGCGTGGACGCCTCCCATGGTCACATTCGTGCAGATCTTCACGAGCGCTCCACGCCGCAGCGGCCCCGTCTGCACGAGGGTGCGTTGCGTGCGCGCAGGGGTGCGCAGTGGACGCTCTCGGAGTGAAGGACGCTCGCCCCCTGTCATCGACGCGGCATGTCGATCCCGGTGTGAACGGCCAGCGCCGCCAGCAGCGCATCCTGGACAGCTTCGTCGTTCACCGCGCGGTGAGGCTGCTCGGTCCGTCCGTGGAACCAGTACTGCCCGGAGACCAGGGCGGATGGATCGTCAGAGGCGGCGAGCCAGGCCTGGGTGGCGTGGCCGAGCTCGAAGTCGTCGGTGGCCGACGGGCCACCCATGCGCGTCGGCACCCAGCCGGGGTCGACGGCATGGGACAGCACCCCGGGTTGAATGCGGGCGACCGCTGCCATCAGGACCGTGACCAGCAGCTTGCTGTCGGAGTAGGACAGGGTCTGCCGTGCGCCTGCCCAGTCGGCGCGGGAGATATCCGCTTCCCCGCCGCGGTGCATGCTGCTGGAGAGGTAGACCACCCGCGAGGCGGGGATCAGCGCTGTGAGGACGTAGGGGGCAAGGACGTTCCCCGGCAGCAGTGCGGGTCCGTCGATGACACCGGCGTTGTGGATGACCGCGTCGACCGGGCCGAGGCCGTTCACCTGCTCGGCCAGGTCACGGACCTGGTCCAGATAAGCCAGGTCTCCCACGACCCGTCCTGCCCCGCGGGCAAGGTGACCGTCGACCGTCGCGAGCCGATCTGTGCTGCGGGCGTGGACGACCACGTCGTGGCCGTCGTCGAGCAACGACGAGGCTGCGGCGCGGCCGAGTCCCCCGGCCGAGCCGGTGACGAGTATGCGGGCCACCAAAGGCCTCCTTCAGAATCGGACGGCGACGACCGGCGTCGGGCTCAGACGGCGAGGTCTTCGGTCAAGGCGGTGACGACGTCCAACTGCTCGGCGGTGAGGTCCACGTCGGCCGCCAGAGCGTTGGCGTGGACCTCCTCGGGGGTCTCGGCACCGACGATCACCGAGGTGACTGCTGGGCGGGACAGGAGCCAGGCGAGCGAGACCTGCTGCATGCCAAGGCCCCACTCCCGGGACACGCGGTCGAGTTCGCGGGCGACTGCGATCTCCTCCCGGCTGAAACCGGGGCCACCGTAGCGCATGCCGCCGGCGATCTCCCGGTCCAGGACGTTCAGGTCGGCGAGCAGCCCGCCGTGCAGCGGGGCGTAGGGGAGGATCGACAGGCCGAAGCGGCTGCATGCAGGCGCGAGCTCCTTCTCAGCGCTGCGGTCCAGCAGGCTGTACATCACCTGTGCCGCTACCGGGGCGGAGGCCAGGCGGCGGTCGTCGGCGATCCACAGCGCTTCGGTCATCTGCCAGGCCGGGTGGTTCGACAGCGCCGCGTAGCGGATCTTCCCCTGCCGGATCAGGTCGTCGTAGGCCGCGAGGGTCTGCTCCAGCGGCGTCGCCGGGTCCGGGAAGTGGCCGTAGTACACGTCGATCCAGTCAGTCCCCAGGCGACGCAGGCTCTGCTCCACCTGCTGGGTGACGTATCGGCGCGACAGACCCGCGTCCGGGTCCCAGCGCCGCTCCCCCGACTTCGTTGCCAGCACGACCTCGTCGCGGCGGCCCGTCAGAGCACGACCGAGGATCTCTTCCGCGGACTCGCGCTCCGAGGCCGCGGGGTGCCCGGGTCGGTCGAAGATCGGCGTATTGCCGTACACGTTCGCGGTGTCGAAGAAGTTCACCCCGGCGTCCAGCGCCGCGCCCACCACGGCATCGGCGTCCTGGGAGGCGGGTGCGACGCCGAAGGTGGCGCTTCCCAAGCAGATCGTGGACACGCGGATTCCGGTCGGTCCGAGGACGGAGTACTTCATAGCGGTTCCCTTCCGCGACGATGACCCTTGAATAATAACCGGTCGGTTATAGTTGGGCAAGGACGATGGGAAGGATGGGTGGCATGCGGGAGACCACGTCCCCCTGGACGCGCGGTCCGTACAGGACGGGAGTGCGACGACGCGAGCAGCTGATCGAGGCAACCATGGACGTGTTCGCCGAGTACGGCTACGCGGGCGGTTCGATCCGTGCCATCGCCGAGAAGGCGGGCGTCTCCCACGCGACGCTCATCCAACACTTCGGCAGCAAGGAAGGGCTGCTCACCGCCGTCCTGGAGGAGTGGGATCGCAGGACTGTCGCCGATGGCCTGTCCGACGTGAGCGGCATGGACTACGTCCGTCGCCTACCCGATGTCATGGTCGCCCACCAGCGCAGTCGCGGTCTGCTCGAGCTGTTCACCACGATCGCCACAGAGGCCTCCAGCCCCTCCCACCCGGCGCACGACTTCATCCAGCAGCGCTACGAGAGGAACCTCGCCACCCTCGCCGGCCACCTCCGCGAGGCCATTGAGACCGGCGACGCCGCACCGATGTCCGAGGAGCAGATCACGATCGAGGCCCGTCTGCTCACCGCCGCCATGGACGGCATCGGCCTGCAGTGGCTGCTCGACCCGTCCACCGACGTCGAGGCGGTCATGGCCGTCTGCGTCGAGCGGGCCGTTGCCGCATGGCGGGCCCGGTGACGAGCACATCGATTACGGAGCTCCAGGGCGGGATCGTCGGCGTCCCCGGCAGGTGCTCGCGGACGCCGTAAGGCACTGCACCGCACCGGAGCCGACGGCCGGGAGGGCCTGACAGGTCCGCCCAGGAGCTCTGACTGCAGCGCGCCCCGCCCGGCCGAAGCCTGACGGGGCGCGCATGTGGGCGGCTGACGCTCGACGTGTCGGCTGCTTCACGTACCGGATTGGCTCGTGTCCGAGCCGCTCAGATCAGCTACTGACCAGGGATCGCAGCACGTACTGCAGGATGCCGCCGTTGCGGAAGTAGGCCGCCTCCCCCGGGGTGTCGATCCGCACCACCGCGTCGAAGGTGATCGGGTCCGCACCCTCACGGGTGGCGGTCACCGCGACGGTCTTCGGCGCCGACCCGTCGTTCAGCGCGGTGATGCCCTCGATGTCGAAGGTCTCCTCGCCCGTCAGTCCCAGCGACTCAGCGGTCTCGCCGTCCGGGTACTGCAGTGGGAGGACACCCATCCCGATCAGGTTCGAGCGGTGGATGCGCTCGTAGCTCTCGGCGAGAACGGCCTTCACGCCAAGCAGTTTGGTGCCCTTGGCAGCCCAGTCGCGGGAGGACCCGGTGCCGTACTCCTTGCCGGCCATGACCACCAGCGGGATGTCCTGCTCGGCGTAGGCCACCGCGGCGTCGTAGATGTACTGCTGCTCCCCGGTGAGGAAGTTCTTGGTGTACCCGCCCTCGACGTCGTCGAGCAGCTGGTTCCGGATCCGGATGTTGGCGAAGGTCCCGCGGATCATCACCTCGTGGTTGCCGCGCCGGGAACCGTAGGAGTTGAAGTCCTTGCGCTCCACCCCGTGCTCACGCAGGTACCGGCCGGCCGGGGAGTCCGCCTTGATGGCACCCGCCGGGGAGATGTGGTCGGTGGTGGTGGAATCGCCGAGCTTCGCGAGCACCCGGGCCCCGGTGATGTCCTCCACGGGCTGCGGCTCGCGCTCCATGCCCTCGAAGTACGGGGGCTTGCGGACGTAGGTCGACTCCTCGTCCCACTCGAAAGTCGCACCCTCCGGGGTGTCGAGGGAACGCCAGCGCTCATCGCCGGTGAACACATCGGCGTAGTCACTGGTGAACATCTCCTGGGAGATGCTCTCGGCGATGGTCTGCTCAACCTCCGCCGGGTTCGGCCAGATGTCGCGCAGGTACACGTCGTTGCCGTCGCTGTCCTGACCGAGCGCATCGTTCTCGAAGTCGAAGTCCATGGTGCCCGCGAGCGCGTAGGCGATGACCAGCGGCGGGGACGCCAGGTAGTTCATCTTCACGTCGGGGTTGATGCGGCCCTCGAAGTTGCGGTTGCCCG
>JAUNUA010000153.1 GCA_030538435.1 Brachybacterium sp. | reverse complement strand
CCTTCGTGGTGCACGCGGAAGGCCCCCTGTGGCGCCACCTGATGTCGTGGATGGATGCGCTGGCTCTGGGCCTGTGGGCGGCGACCGGCACCTCGAAAGCCCTCTCCGTCGGCCTCGACGCCCTTCCCGCGGTGCTCCTCGGCGTGGTCTCGGCCGTCGGCGGCGGCGCCATCCGCGACATCATGGTGGGTCGCGTGCCCGCCATCTTCACCGGCGGCCCGCTGTACGCGACCAGTGCCCTGCTGACCGCCGCCACCACCTGGATCGGGGCCGCCATCGGGCTCCCCTACTGGACCGTGCTGATCGCCGCGTCGCTCGGCAGCGGGCTGGCACTGCTCGCCCAGTGGCGCCAGTGGGGGCTGCCCCAGCACCGGGAATGGCAGGTCACGTTCTCCGCATCGCAGATGAAGGCGCTCGTCCGGCGGGTTCGCCGCTCCGAACGGCGCCGTATCGCCGCCACCACGGGAACCATCCCCGTTGTCGACCCCGGGGACGCGTTCAGCACCGACACCCTCGTCCAGCACGAGAGCGCCGACGACTACGCCCGCGACGCGTTCGACCTGCCGGACGAGCACCCGAAACCCTGATCACGGTGCATCAGCCCGGGAAGCCGGGACGGGGGCTCAGGCGGTCAGGTCCCGCCAGCGCACCACCAGGTCCAGCGGCAGCTGACCGGGGGCGGAGGGCTCCCCCACCACGGCGAAGGTCCCGACGGAGCCGGTGACCGTGCCCGCGAGACGCGAGATCGCGCCGAGCGGCCCCATGGACATCGTCAGCACCGGCACCTCCACCTCGGCCGCCGCCTGGTGCGTGGCCCGCAGCAGCGCCAGCACATCGGCCTCATCACGCGGCATCACCGCGAGCTTCGCCAGGTCGGGCCCTGCAGCGGCGATGCGCTGCAGCATCGCGACCATTTCCGCCTCCCCAGGGGTGGCGTCGAAGCGATGATGCGAGCCCACCACAGCTACCCCGGCGGCATGCGCCGCCGCGATCACCTCTGCGACGAGGTCGGTGTCGCGGCAGATCTCGACGTCCAGCAGGTCCGCTCCACGCTGGGGGCCGAGCTGCGCGAGCGCCGTCAGCAGCTCGCCGTAGTCCTTGTCCGGAATGGGTCGCTCGCCGCCCTCCGCGGCGGTGCGGACCGTTGCCAGGAGCGGGACGTCCCCCGCGATTCCTCGCAGGTGCTGGGCGGTCTCAACGACGGTCGCGGTCCGCTCCGGCCCGTCGGGCATGCCCGTCTCGAGGTGGTCGATCCGCCACTCGAGGAGCTCCGCCCCCGCGTCCAGCGCCGTCCGCGCTGCGTCGAGCAGCTGCTCCACCGATGCGGCGACCAGCGGAACGATCGCGACCGGCGGCGTGCCCGCCCCGATCCGGGTCCCGTGGACCGTGAGTCCGGGCCGCGGCTGCGAGGTCACACCGACTCCTGACCCGCGGGGTCGTTCTGGCCCGTCGGCGCACCGTGGTCGGTGATCGGGTCGTACGCGGCGAGCAGCAGCACCGGGTCCGGGCCCTCCAGCATCGTGGGCCGGCCGATCCCGTCCAGCACCACGAAGCGCAGCAGACCGGAGCGGCTCTTCTTGTCCTTGCGGATGGTGTCCTCGAGCTTCGGCCACTGCCGGTCGCGGTAGATCGTCGGCAGCCCCAGGGAGGTGAGGATCCGCCGGTGCCGGTCGACGTCCTCCTCGGACAGCTTGCCCGCCAGGTGCGCCAGCTCCGCAGCGAACATCATGCCGACGCTCACCGCGGCGCCGTGGCGCCACAGGTACCTCTCATTGCGTTCGACAGCGTGGGCGAGAGTGTGCCCGTAGTTCAAGTGTTCGCGGCGGCCCTGCTCGGTGAGGTCCTCGGATACGATCGCGGCCTTCACCCGGATCTTTCGCTCCACCACCTCACGAAACGCGTCCGTCGTGACATCGAGGACCGCCTGCGGATCCTCCTCGATGATCTCCAGGATCCGCGGATCGGCGATGAATCCGCCCTTGACGACCTCCGCGAGACCGGCGGCGACGTCATGCGCCGGCAGACCGTGCAGGACGTCCAGGTCACACACCACACCGATCGGCGGGTGGAAGGCGCCCACCAGGTTCTTCCCCTCCGCCGTGTTGATCCCGGTCTTCCCGCCGACGGCCGCATCGACCATCGCGGCGACCGTGGTGGGGACCTGCAGCACGTCCACGCCGCGCAGCCATGTGGCGGCGGCGAACCCTGCGAGGTCGGTCGCAGCGCCGCCACCCATCCCGATCACCAGGTCGCTGCGGGAGATCTCGGCCTGCCCCATCACCTGCCAGAGGAACCCGGCGACCTGCGCGGTCTTCGCCTCCTCGCCGTCGGGTATCTCAGCGAGGAAGGCGGTGCGGCCTGTCTCCCCGATCCGCTCGCGCAGCCCCTCGGCCGGCTCCCGCAGCGACGGCTGGTGGATGATGACGACGCGACCCGCACGCTCGGGCAACGACCCGGGGACGTCGGCGAGGATGTCGCGGCCGACCCGGACATCGTAGGAGCCGGTCGGGGTGGTGACCTCGATGGTGGTGGTGCTCATGGTCCCTTCCTGGGCAGAAGACGGTCGATGCGGCGGGCGGTGGCGTCCGAGCCGCCGGCGGAGGCGTCGACGAGGTACCGGGCAAGGCCACGGTAGATGGGCAGGCGCTGTTCACGGATGCCGCGCCATGCGCGCACGGGGTCCCGGCCCGCAAGCATCGGCCGGCCGGCGCCGCCCCGAAGCCTCCGGGCGGCAGTCGCCTCGTCGATCTCCAGCAGCACCACGGTATGCCCCTGCAGCAGGTGCTGATTCTCGGGCTGGATCGGGGCGCCACCGCCGAGGGCGAGGACACCGGGGTGCGTGGCGAGCAGATCGCGCAGCGTCGCGGTCTCCGCTGCGCGGAACGCGGCCTCACCGTCGGCCGCGAAGATCGCGGAGATGCTGCGGCCCTCCCGGATTTCGATCTCCTGGTCGAGGTCCGCGAAGGGGACGTCGCGCAGGGCGGCGAGGCGCCGACCGACGGTGGTCTTCCCGGCGGCCATGGGCCCGATGAGGACCGCGAGGGGCCCCGCGTCGCGACCGGATGGGCCGCTCACGCGTCCGCGGCGAGGTGGCGACGGATCTGCTCGACGCTGTCCCCGCCGGTCCGCTCGAGCAGGGCGTCGGCAAGGGTCAGGGCGACCATGGCTTCGGCGATCACCGCGGCCGGGGCCACCGCACACACGTCGGAACGCTGGTGGTTGGCCGTGGTCTCCTCGCCGCTGACGACGTCGACGGTGCGCAGGGCGCGCGGGACCGTGGAGATCGGCTTCAGGGCGCCGCGCACCGCGATCACCTGCCCGTTGGAGATGCCGCCCTCGGTGCCGCCGGCGCGGTTCGCGGCACGGCCCGTGCCGAACGGCCCGTCGCCGCCGCCGAGGATCTCGTCCTGCGCGTCGGAACCACGCCGGCCCGCATTCGCGAAACCCTCCCCGATCTCGACACCCTTGAACGCCTGGATCGACAGGATCGCCTGGGCGAGTCGGCCGTCGAGTCGACGGTCCCACTGGGTGTGCGATCCCAGGCCGACCGGCACCCCGTAGGCGAGGACCTCGACGATCCCCCCGAGGGTGTCCCCGTCTGCCTTCGCGGCATCGACCTCCTCGACCATGCGCGTGCTGGTCGCGGCATCGAAGCAGCGCAGCGGGTCGGCATCGAGCGCGTCGACGTCACCGGGGGTCGGCAGCGGCGTGCCCTCGGGGACCTCGACCGATCCGACGCGCAGGCTGTGGGAGACGAGGCGCACGCCGGCGGCCTGATCCAGCAGGCGGGCGGCGACGCACCCGGCGACAACGCGGGCGGCGGTCTCCCGCGCCGAGGCGCGCTCCAGGACCGGGCGGGCGTCCTCGAAGCCGTACTTGATCATCCCGGCGAGATCCGCGTGTCCCGGTCGCGGCCGGGTCAGCGGCTTGTTGCGAGCGATCTCCCGCTCATCCCCGGTGCCGGCGTCGATCAGCAGGTCCTCCCGGGCGACCGGGTCCGGAGACATCACCTTGTCCCACTTCGGCCACTCCGTATTGCCGATCTCCACCGCGACGGGTGACCCGAGGGTGCGCCCATGGCGCACTCCCGCGAGGACATTCACCTCATCCTGCTCGAACTTCTGCCGCGAGCCACGGCCGTGGCCGAGGCGACGTCGCGCGAGGACAGCCCGGATATCGTCGGTCGTGACCTCGATACCGGCGGGGACGCCGTCGAGGGTGGTCAGGAGGGAGCGGCCGTGGGATTCGCCCGCGGTGAGCCAACGCAGCATGCGGACGATTCTCTCATGCCGCCCGACTCGTCCCTCGCCAGTACGTCGGCTTTTCAGTCACCCTCCGTGCGGGCGATGTCGAAGGGGTCCGAGGAGTCGAGATCGGTGCTCGGGGTGAGCGGCTCCGTGTGCTGCACAAAGGTCCAGAAGGCACCCAGCGGCACCGTCGCCCCATCGACCTCGAGCTCCGGGAACTGCGGGAGCTGCACCAGCGCACCGGCGGACTGCAGGCTGTCGGAGACCGACAGCTCCGCCAGGCTCGGGTCGACGAGCTCGTAGAACTCGGCGTAGGCGGCGCGGCCCGCAGCGACGAACGCCTCACGGTCCACGACCTCGATGTCCCACCGCCCCACCAGGCTGATGATCTCCCCAGCCTCGCGCTCCTCCTCATCGATCTGACCCAGCAGGTCATCGAGCTCCTCCAGATCCTCCTCCTCATCGGCCTCGACGTACGGCATCGACGACGACCCGCTCCAGTCGAGCTCCGCGTCGGTGACCGCGGCGATCGACCGGTGCAGCAGATCCTCGGACGTCACATACATGCGATGAGTATCCGGATCATGCTGGAATCGCTCCCGTTCCAGACCACCCACCAGCCGCGCATGACGGCGCAGCTCTTCGATGAGCGCTTCCACCGATCGCAGGTAGCGGTCGCGAGCCGCGTCACTCCACTGGTCCTCGTCCGTGCTCATCCCCGGAATCTAACAGGGACGGAGGGCGCCCTTCGACAACGCCAGACCACGCCGGCTCCACCTCGCCCGCGGCTCGGCGAGTCCGCCCCGTTTCCGACCGCGTCAGGAGAGCAGGGCGAACAGAGCATTGGCGCCGATGGCACCAAGGCCCGCGGAGAGGATGCCGGGGAAACAGGTGCCGAGTTTCATCCGCAGCCTGCCCAACAGCAGACCCACCAGGAACTGCCCCAGCACGATGGGCAGCAGGCCGACGCTGACGGCCAGCAGCGCCGCCGTCGGCAACGCGAACAGGGCCGCCTGCACGAGGTTCCCGATCCCCTCGCCGAAGCGGCGAGCAAGAACCCCGCCCAGCAGCCCGCGGAAGAAGATCTCCTGGCCCGCGGCGCGAACCATCGTCAGGATCACGACCATTGGGGCGAGAACCTGGCCGAGGCCACCCGCACCCGCCTGCAGCAGTCCCGCGGGGACCAGCAGCATGGCGCCCCAGCCGATCAGGGCGACCGGGATGATCGTGACCGCCGCGATCCCGTACTCGGCGAGATTGCCCGGGCGTGCGCCGGCATCCGCGATCGCGTCCGCGGCCTCGTCTCCGCGGCGCGTGCGCCAGATGACGTAGACGACAGTGGGCAGGGCATAGAGCAGGAAGGTCAGCATGGCGGGGGTTGGTCAGTCCTCGTCGAGTTCCACCGACTCCACGCCTCGCAACTCCTCCACCAGAGGCACCACGTCGCCGATGCCGTCCAGCACGGTGGTCGGCCGGTACGGGAAGCGGGAGATCTCCTCGCGGTCCGTCGACCCCGTGAGCACCAGGATCGAGCGCATGCCCGCCTCGAGACCCGACTTCACGTCGGTGTCCATCCGGTCCCCGATCATCATCGACGTCTCCGAGTGCCCGTCGATGCGGTTCAGGGCGGTGCGCATCATCAACGGGTT
>JAUNUA010000152.1 GCA_030538435.1 Brachybacterium sp. | reverse complement strand
CAGATGGGCTCGATCAGCTCGCGGACGGGGCCGATGAGCTCGCGGGCGGTCTTGGCCAGCTCGAAGAGGGAATCAGTGGGACCGACGGTCAGCCCGGTCTGGTCGAGGGTGTGGGTCTGCTCGGGGACGGCCTGCGGGGCGATGGCACCGCCCAGAACCCCGGCCTGGTCGGCGGGACCCAGCAGCTCGCCGAGTCCACCGATGATCTCGCCGACGGGGTGGAGCTCGCCCTGGCCGGAGACGGCACCGCCCAGAATCCGGGCGCGATCGCGGGGACCCGGTCGCTTGCGGACGGTCTGCAGGGGCTCAGCGACGCGGCGGACGGCGAGGGGGACCTCGCCGGGTCCGGCGGGGACCTGCTCGCGCAGTGCGCAGCAGAGCTCGGCGAGGACTCCGAGCTCTGCCAGGAGCTGGGTGCCTACGTCGAGGGCGCCTCGCAGTACCAGGGGGAGGTCACCGCGACGTTGGAGGGCAGCGACCAGCAGCCCGGCCTGATCACCGGTGCGCGGCGTACCGCGGACGGTCTGGAGGTGCTAGCCGATGGTGATGGCACTGCCGAGAACCCGGGTCTGGTGCCTGCGACGCGGCAGTTCGCCGACGGTGCGCAGGAGCTCGCCGAGCAGGCGCCGCAGGTGATCGCCGGGGTCGATGACCTCGAGTCACAGGTGGGGCAGCTGAGTGAAGCCACCGGGCAGCTCGCCGACGGCGCCGACCAGCTCGCGGCCGGTACCCGGGAGAGCGCCGACGGGGCCCGCGATCTCGCTGATGGGGCGAGCGGCCTGGCCTCCGGCGTGCGGGAGACCCGCGACGGCGTCGACGACCTCGCCGATGGCACCGACCAGCTGGCGTCCGGCGCCCGGGACCTGTCCTCCGGCGCGGGTGCCCTGGGCGATGGTGCAGACGAGCTGGCCGACGGGACGCAGGGTCTTGCCGGCGGGGCCCGCGAGCTGGCCGATGGCACCGATGGTCTGGCGGCCGGCACCGAGGAGATCGCCGGAGGCACCCGGGAGCTCGCCGAAGGTGCCGGGCAGCTCGCCGATGGGTCCGAAGAGCTGGCCGATGGCACCTCGGACCTGGCGGATGGTCTGCAGGAGGGCGCCGACGAGGTGCCCACCTACGACGAGGCCGAGCGGGAGAGGATGAGCGAGATGGCCGCCCAGCCTGTCGGCAGCTTCACCGAGCGTCAGAACGAGGCGGCCGGAGCCAGTACCGCGATCTTCCCCTTCGTGGCGGGGCTGGCGCTGTGGCTCGGGGCGTTCGCGATCTACATTTTCCTGCCGGCGCTGTCGCAGCGCTTCTTGGACCGGGCGATGCCGATGTGGATGGTGGTGCTGCGGTCGCTCGCGCCCGCGGTGATCCTCGGTGCGGTGCAGTCGGTGATGGTGCTGGCGGTGATGACCGCGGCCGGGGTGCGACCCACCTCCCCGATCGGGGTGGCCGTCGTCGCGTTCGCCGGGGCGATCGCCTTCGCCGCCTTCCACCAGGCGGTGCTGGCGACGCTCGGCAACCGGATGGGGCGGATCGCGTCTCTGGTGCTGCTGGTGCTGCAGATGGTGGTGCTGGTGGGGGTGCTGCCACTGGAGACGGCGCCGGCTCCGCTGCAGGCGATCAGCTCGTTCATGCCATTGACGATCCTGTCCGAGGGGCTGGTTCACGCCTCGCTCGGCGGGTCGCTGGTCTCGACGACGGAGACGCTGGCGGAGCTCGGGGCGGGCACGCTGCTGGCGGTGGCGATCACGCTCATCGCCTCCCGGGGCGCGCGGGACGAGTCCCGGCGCGACCAGGTCGCCGAAACGGATGCGGTGCCTGCCTGATCGACGTATTCGGGAGGAACGACCGGATAGGAGATCAGGCGATCGGGTCCTGCCTGATCGACGTAGGAACCCGTCGCCTCTTGCGATTGGCGCGAAATATGCCATGTGTTGGCATGTTTCCCGCCGATCGCGTGGGTGACCTCGTCGCGGCTCACCGGAAGTCGCGGGAGGGGCCGGCGGCGGGCAGGTCGAGCATCTGCACGCCGTCGGCGACGAGGCTGACCGGACCGTTGGCGTTCTCCACGATGCCGCGCAGGACCACGGTGCGGGAGGTGCGCAGCAGCGCCCGGTGTCGCTGCCAGAACCCTTTCGAGCAGATCACGTTCAGGATCCCGCTCTCGTCCTCGAGGCCGAGGAAGGTGATCTGCCCGGCGGTGGCGGGCCGCTGCCGGTGGGTGATGATCCCGGCGGTGCGGTGACGGGAACCGTCGGCCACGCGGCCCAGGTCCCGGATCGGCAGCACCGCGGGGCCATCCCCGAGACCGATGCCAGCGGTGAGGCGTTCTCGGACCAGAGCCATCGGGTGCTCGGTGGGGGTGATGCCGGTCGCCCACACGTCGGCGGTGGCCAGCTCCGTCTCGCTCATCCCGGGCAGCATCGGGGCGTCGGCACCGAGGGCGAGCCCCGGCAGGGTGTCCGGGGATTCCTTGGCGGCGGCCCCGGCGGCCCACAGCGCCTGGCGCCGGGTGGTGGCCAGTGCGTCCAGCGCCCCGGCGGTGGCGAGCGCCTCCAGGTGCCGGGCGGATAGCCGCACCCGCCGGGCGAGGTCGGGGATGGAGGCGAAGGCACCGTGCCGCTCGCGGGCCTCGACGATCTGCTCGGCGACGTCCTCACTGATGCCGCGCACCTCCTCCAGGCCCAAGCGGATGGCGGGTCCGCCGGCAGCGCTCTCCCCCTGCACCTGCGGGCCCGGGTCTCCGCCCCGGTGGTCGGCCCCGATCCGGTAGGCCCGGTGATCGTCGTCGACTTCCAGGGTGGTCTGTACGTCGCTGCGCGCGATGTCGACGCCGCGGGTGAGGACACCGTGGCGGCGGGCGTCGGCGATCAGGGACTGTGGGGAGTAGAACCCCATCGGCTGGGAGCGCAGCAGAGCGGCGGCGAACGCTGCCGGGTAGTGGCACTTCAGGTAGGAGCTGGCGTACACCAGGTAGGCGAAGGAGTACGCGTGGGACTCGGGGAAGCCGTAGTTGGCGAAGGCCAGCAGCTTGCGGTGGATCGCCTCGGCGTCCTCGCCGACGATGCCGTGGTGCGCCATCCCGGTGAACAGCTGCTCGCTGAGCGCCATCATCTTCTGGGTGGAGCGCTTGGAGCCCATGGCGCGGCGCAGCTGGTCGGCCATCGCGGGGGTGAAGTCGGCGACGTCGACGACCATCTGCATCAGCTGCTCCTGGAACAGCGGCACCCCGAGGGTCCGACCCAGTGATTTCTTCAGCAGGGGGTGGATGAAGGTGATCTCCTCCTCCTTGTTCTTGCGGCGGATGTAGGGGTGCACGGAGCCGCCCTGGATGGGGCCGGGACGGATCAGGGCGACCTCCACCACGAGGTCGTAGAACGTGCGGGGGCGCAGCCGCGGAAGGGTGGAGATCTGGGCGCGCGACTCCACCTGGAACACCCCGACGCTGTCCCCGGTGCACAGCATGTCGTAGACGGCCGGGTCCTCCTGCGGCAGGGTCGCCAGGTCGAACTCCTCCCCGTGGTAGTCGGCGACCAGGCGCAGGCAGTGGTCCAGCGCCGTCAGCATCCCGAGCCCCAGCAGGTCGAACTTCACGAGGCCTGCATCGGCGCAGTCGTCCTTGTCCCACTGCAGCACGGTGCGTCCCTCCATGCGGGCGTGCTCGACGGGGCACACCTCGATGACGGGCCGGTCCGCCAGGACCATCCCGCCGGAGTGGATGCCCAGGTGCCGGGGGGCGTCGCGCAGCTGGTGGGCGAGGGTGACGACGTCCTCGGGGATGTCGGTGCCCTCCAGGGAGGAGAAGGACCGTTCGATCTGCCGGGACCAGGCGTCCTGCATGCCGGTGTCGTAGCCCAGCGCCCGGGCGGCGTCCCGCACGGCGAGCTTCGCCCGGTAGCTGATGACGTTGGCGACCTGGGCGGCGCTCTCCCGGCCGTGGCGCTCGTAGACGTACTGGATGACCTCCTCGCGGCGGTCGGAGGCGATGTCGATGTCGATGTCCGGGGGGCCGTCCCGCTCGGGCGCCAGGAAGCGTTCGAACAGCAGTTCGTGGCCGACGGGTTCGACGGCGGTGACGCCGAGGGCGTAGCAGACGGCGGAGTTCGCGGCCGATCCGCGGCCCTGGCAGAGGATCCCGTTGCGGCGGCAGAAGGCCACGAGGTCGTGGACGATCAGGAAGTAGCCGGGGAAGCCCAGGTCGTTGATGATCTGCAGCTCCCGGTCGATCTGGGCCCAGGCCCCGGGGACGCGCTCAGCGTCCGACGGGGAGGGCCCGCGCGGGTCGTCGGGGGTGGTCGGCGCATCGTCCCGTGCGCCGGTGCGGGGCCCGTAGCGGTAGGCGCCCTCGATCCCCACCAGCTCCACCAGCCAGCTGGCCTCGGTGTGCCCCTGGGGCACGGGAAAGGGGGGCAAGTCGGGGGCGAGCAGGTCGAGGTCCAGGGCGCACGCCTCCCCGAGGCGGGCGGCGGCGGCGACAGCTCCGGGGTAGCGCGGCAGGACCTGGTGCATCTCCTCGCCGCTGCGCAGGTGGGCGAGGCGTCCAGGGAGGTAGGGGTCGGCCTCGGCGAGGCTGACCCCGGCACGGAGCGCGGCGTGGGTATCGGCGAGGCGCTTGTGGCCGGTGTGGGCATAGTGCGCACCGGTGGTGGCGACGAGCGGCAGGGTGATCGCATCCAGCCGCCGCTCCTCCCGGACGATCCGGGCTCCCTGGGCGAGGGCGTCGTGCAGCTCGTCATCCAGCAGGTCGCCGCTGTGCTGCAGCTCCACGGCGACATTCCCCGGGCCGAACAGGTCCACCAGGCGGGTGATGCCAGCGGCGGCAGCCTGCGCGGCAGCCTCGAGCTCCCCTTCCTCGACGTGGGGACGGACGGCGGCGGGCACAGCGCCCTTGCGGCAGCCGGTGAGGATCAGCCAGTGCCCGCCGTCGCGGGCGGTGGCAGCGAGGTCGGCCAGGCGGTAACGGGGACGGCCCTTCTCCCCTCCGTCGAGGTGCGCGCGGGCGATCGCGGCGGACAGGTCCCGGTAGCCGCGCTCGTCGCGGGCAAGGACCAGCAGATGCTCCCCCGCCGGGTCGGGTACGCCGGTGCGGGCGGCGGTGCGCACGGGGGTGCGGCCGGCCTCGCGCACCCCGGGCTCCAGTCCCAGGGTGAGTTCGGCCCCGAAGACGGTCCCCACACCGTGCTCCTTCGCGGCGCGGGCGAAGCGCACGACGCCGGGCAGGCCGTCGTGGTCGGTGAGGGCGAGCGCCCGCAGGCCGAGGCGCGCGGCCTCGGCGACCATGTCCTCGGGGCTGGAGGCACCGTCCAGGAAGCTGAAGTGGGAGTGGGCGTGCAGCTCCGCGTAGGGAACGTCGACGTGAGGGGCGTAGGTGTCGCGCTGCGGGGCGCCGGTGCGGGTGACGTGGATCGGGGCGTTGACGGCCCCTGCGGGACGGTCGGACAGGACCGCCTCGAGGTCCTTCCAGGAGGGCGGGCCGAGGAACCAGCGGCTCACAGGGCACCACCCCCGCTCCGGCGGCACCCGCTGCCGACGGGGGCCTCTGGCATCCTGGGGCGATGAGCAACCCCTTCCTGGAACACGTGGGCATCGACACCGATGGCGACCCGAGCATCCTGACCGACGAACGGCACGCGAACCGGGCCGGTGGCGTCCAGGGCGGGCTGATCGCCACCCTGCTGGACGCCGCGATGGGGGACGCCGTCCACGACGGTCTCGAGGAAGGCCAGCAGGCCGCGACGGTGCAGCTGACCATCACCTACCTGAACCCGGGCAAGCCCGGGGACACGCTGTCGGTGACCGCGGAGGTCCGCAAGCGCGGCGGGAAGCTGGTGATGGTCGAGGGTGACATCACCGACCAGGACGGTGAGGCGATCGCGCACGGCGTCGCCACGTTCGCGATCTCGCGCTCCAGCTGAGAGCCGTCCCT
>JAUNUA010000151.1 GCA_030538435.1 Brachybacterium sp. | reverse complement strand
CACCGCCTCCGTGCCCTGGCCGAGGACGACCGCGGGCATCTGGATGTCACCGGCCAGGACCGGTTCGACGCCGGCAGCCCGCAGCAGATCGCTGCTGAGCGCCCGCGCCTCCACCCATGCTCCGGGCAGGAGCGGGCGCCCATCCTGGTGGACCTCGACGAGGACAGCGCCGGCGACGACCTCCACCGGGCTGCGCACGCCGTGCGGCAGATGTGGGACGAGGTCCCGGTCGACGTCGGCGAGGACACGGACCGTGACCACGTCCCCGGTCCGCTCGGTCAGCGGCAGCAGGAACTGGGTGCCCGGGCGGGGGACGTTCATGTCCGGAAATCCACGTCGGCCCGGTCGGTCAGTGCCAGCGCCACCTGGTCGCGGAAGCGGGTCCGCATCGGGGGCAGATCCGCGAGCGGCGCCCACCGTGCCTGGGTGTTCTCCCCGTCAGCCGGGTGCGGCTCCCCCGAGACGTGCTCGAAGACGAAGCACAGGTCGAGGTAGCGGGCGAGGTCACCGTTGGCATGGACCACGGGCGGGGTGGAGTGCACCTGGATCATCCGGATCGGTCTCACCTCGATGCCGGCCTCCTCCGCGACCTCGCGGATACCCGCGCGGGCCGGCTCCTCCCCGGGGTCGATGATGCCGGTGACGGGCGTCCACTCCCCCGTGTCGGCGCGGCGCACCACCAGCAGGTGCTCGCGCTGACGGTCGAACACCAGCGCGGTGATACCGGGCATCCACAGCTCGTCGTGGCCGATCTTCTCGCGCAGACGCAGCACGAACTCAGGGACGGGCATGGCTCAGCGCCGGTGGCGGCGCTTCTCGCGCACGCGCACGGCGATCTCGATCGGGGTGCCGGTGAAGTCGAAGTCCTCCCGCAACCGGCGCTCGATGAAGCGGCGGTATCCGTGCTCGAGGAACCCGCTGGCGAAGATCACGAATCGCGGCGGGCGCGTCCGGGCCTGGGTGGCGAACAGGATGCGTGGCTGCTTCCCGCCGCGCAGCGGGTGCGGATGGGCGGCGACCAGCGTCCCGAGGAAGGCGTTCAGGCGCGCTGTCGGGATGCGGGTGTCCCAGGACTCGAGAGCGGTCTCCAGCGCCGGGACCAGCTTGTCGGTGTGGCGCCCGGTGCGGGCCGACAGGTTCACCCGGGGCGCCCAGCGCACGTGGGCGAGGTCCTTCTCGATCTCCCGCTCCAGCTGGCGGCGACGCTCCTCGTCGATCAGGTCCCACTTGTTGAAGGCGAGCACCAGGGCGCGGCCCGATTCCAGCACCGTGTCGATGACCTTCAGGTCCTGAGTGGAGATGCTCTCGCTCGCCTCCAGCAGCACCACGGCGATCTCGGCTCGCTCGAGCGCGGCGCGGGTGCGCAGGGAGGCGTAGAAGTCAGCGCCCTGGGAGTGTTGGATGCGCCGGCGGATGCCGGCGGTGTCCACGAACGTCCATTCCTTCCCGCCGAGGGTGATGCGCTCGTCGACCGGATCGCGGGTGGTGCCGGCGACGTCGTCGACGACCACACGGCTCTCCCCCGCGAGCTTGTTCAGCAGGGACGACTTGCCGACGTTCGGGCGGCCGATGAGCGCCACGCGGCGGGGGCCATGGTCGGGGGCGAGTCCGCGGCCCTCCCGCGGGAGGACCTCCAGGACGGCGTCGAGCAGGTCGCCGGATCCGCGGCCGTGGAGGGCGGAAACCGGGTGCGGCTCGCCGAGGCCCAGGTTCCACAGAGCGGCCGCCTCGAGCTCGCCGCGCTGATCGTCGACCTTGTTCGCGACCAGGATGATCGGACGGTGGGAGCGTCGCAGGACCTTCAGCAGCTGCTCGTCGGTGGTGGTGATGCCGACGTTCGCGTCGACCACGAACATGACGGCGTCTGCGAGCTCCACGGCGATCTCGGCCTGCTCGGCGACACGGTAGGCGATGCCCTCGACCTTGTCCTCCCACCCGCCGGTGTCCACCAGCAGGAAGTCCCGGCCGGCCCATTCGGACTGGTAGAAGACGCGGTCACGCGTGACGCCCGGGGTGTCCTCGACGACGGCCTCGCGGCGGCCGAGGATGCGGTTCACCAGCGTTGACTTGCCGACGTTGGGGCGGCCGACGACAGCGAGGACGGGCAGTGTCGCGGGCGGCCCGTCGTGGACTGCGTCCTCGGTATACCCGGCGAGCAGCTCGCGGTCCTCCGCGTCGAGCTCGTAGTCCTCGAGCCCGGCCCGCCAGGCGCGCTCGATCTCCTCCTCCGTGGGGCCGCCCGCGGCTGGGTCATGGGCGCCGCCGGCATCGTCGGCGCTCCTGTTCGCGGTGACGTCGATGTCGGTGCCCGCGTTGTTGGCGCCTTCGGCGCGGTCGGCCGCGGCGAGGACCGCGCCGACGACCTCGTCGATGCCGAGGTCGGTGGTGTCGATGGTGAGGACGCCGTCGGCGGCGGTCAGGAACTCGGAGACCGAGGAGTCATCACGGTCCCGGCGCAGCACCTGATCGCGCATCCGCACTCGGGTCTCCTCGGAATCGGTGAGTGCGAGCTCCCCGGCCCGGCGGGCCATCCGCACCTCGTCGCTCGCGGTCAGCAGCACCCGGACATCGGCGTCGGGCGCAACGACCGTCGTCACGTCGCGCCCCTCGGCGACGCAGGACCCGCGCTCAGCGGCGGTGGCGAACAGGACATCGCGCTGGCGACGCTGGAGGATCGGGCGGACCCGGGTGTTCGTCGCCACGGCGGAGACGACGGTGCTGATCTGCTCGCTGCGGATCTCCTCGGTGACGTCGGTGTCCCCGACGGCAACGCGGGCCCCCGACGGGTCAGTACCGAGCACCAGGTCGAGGTCCTTCGCAACAGCGGCCACGGCCTCCTGATCGGCGAGGTCCACGCCCCGGTCCAGGCAGGCCCAGGCGAGCGCGCGGTACATGGCGCCCGTGTCGAGGAAGCCGCCGTCCAGGGCCTCAGCAACGCGGCGGGACACGGTGGACTTGCCGGATCCGGCGGGGCCGTCGATCGCGATGGTGAGGCTGTGCATCCGCCCAGGATACGGGGAAAAGGACCCCTGTCGTCTCAGGAGGTGACGACGGTCCAGCCACGTTCTCCCAGCTCTGCGATGAGCAGTTCTTCACTGGTGCGGACGACGCTGACATGGGCCAGGCCAACGCGCTTGCCGAGCGTGTGCTCCAGACGCAGGTCCTCGAGGTTCACGCCGATCTGGCCGATCTCCCCGAGCAGTCGGGCGAGCTCCCCCGGGCGGTCTGGGACCAGCACGGTGATCGTGGCGAACGTGTCCGAGGCGCCGCCGTGCTTGCCGGGGATGCGGCCGACACCCCGGTTGCCGTCGTCGATCAGTTGGGCGATAGCGCGGCGCGACCCGACCCGCGGATCCGGGTCGCCCTCCAAGGTTCCGAGCGCGGCGAGCACATCGTCGATCCGATCGCGGACCTCGGTGAGGACCGGGGTCACCGCGGTGGCGTTCGCGCCGATGATCTCGACCCAGAGCCGCGGGTCCGAGGCCGCGATACGAGTGGTGTCGCGCAGCCCCTGGCCGGCGAGGCCGAGCGCCTGCTCCTGGACCCCGAGGAGCGTCGAGGCGAGCAGGCTCGACATGACCTGGGGTACGTGGGACACGTGCGCGACGGAGGTGTCATGCGTGGCGGCGTCCATGACGAGCGGCACGGACCCGATCTCGGTGGCCACTGCCCGCAGCAGGGAGATCGCCTCGGGGCGGGTGGTCTCGTGGGGGACGATCACGAAGGGCCGGGCCCGGAACAGGTCCCCGCGGGCGGCGATCACCCCGGCGACCTCGCGGCCGGCCATCGGGTGCGCGCCGACGTATCGGGCCAGGTGCGTCCCCTCGTCCGGTCCGAGCCGGCGCCGGACCCCGTCCAGCACGATCGCCTTCACGCTGGCGACGTCGGCGACGATCGCGTCAGGGAAGGCGCGGAGGGCCTCGACGACCAGCTGCGCGGCGACGTCCGGTGGGGCGGCGACGATGACCAGGGCCGGTGCGGTCCGGTCGTCATCGTCGTGGACGGCGCGCCCCACGCCGAGCTCCACCGCGAGGGCTTCGGTCCCCGGGGAGATGTCGTTGACCTGCACGTCGGTGCCGGCGTCGCCGAGGGCGAGCCCCAGGGACCCGCCGATCAGTCCCGTGCCGACGATGCGCACCGGGGAGGGCACGAGCGCCCCGTTCACAGCCCGACCTCGGCCATCAGGGTCCCCAGCTCTTTGTCGGTCAGCTCCCGCAGCGCACCGGGAGCGAGGTCCCCGAGGACGACGGGCCCGAGGCGCGTGCGCACCAGGCGGGTCAGCTCGTGGCCCTGGGAGGCGAACATGCGGCGCACGATGCGGTTCCGGCCTTCGTGGAGCACCACCTCGACCACGGCTTCGCGTCCGTCGTGCGCAAGCAGACGGGCGGAGTCAGCGCGGGCCTCACCGTCCTCGAGTTCCACCCCGTCCCGCAGGCGCTTCAGCAGCCCGCGAGGGAAGGCTCCGACCTGGTCGAAGCGGCAGACGTAGGACTTGGAGATCTCGAAACTGGGGTGCATGAGGCGGTGGGCGAGCTCCCCGTCGTTGCTGAGCAGCAGCAGGCCCTCGGTCTCGTAGTCCAGGCGCCCCACGTGGAACAGCCGCTCCGGGATATCGGCGGTGAACTCCGTGAGGGTGCGGCGCCCCTGCGGGTCATCCATCGCCGAGACGACCTTGCGGGGCTTGTGCAGCACGAAGGTACGGCGGGAGACATCGAGCTGGACGCGGCGGCCGTCCACGTGGAGGGTCTGCGCGGCGGGGTCGATCCGGCGCCCCTGGGTGGTGACGATCTCTCCGTCGACGGCGACGCGGCCCTGCGCGATGAGGGTCTCGCAGGCGCGGCGGGATCCGAACCCGGCGTGAGCGAGGACTTTCTGCAGACGCTCCCCGTCCTGCGGGGACGGCGGCCCGTCGGGATCTGTCGACGCGGGGCGGGGCTCACCCTCGGAGTCGCGCAGGCGGATGGTGCGCGGCGGGGTGAAGTCGCTGCGTCGGCGAGGGCCGGACATCAGGGGGCGCCGCCGCGGGAGATCAGTTCCCGGGCGAGCTGGCGGTAGGCCTCCGCGCCCTTCGTGGTCGAGGCGTAGCTGGTGATCGGCTCCGCGGCGACGGAGGCATCGGGGAACTTCACGGTGCGGTTGATGGTGGTGTGGAACGTCTGGTCGGGGAAGGCGCCGACGACGCGGTTCACGACCTCGCGGGCGTGCAGGGTGCGGGGGTCGAACATGGTGATGAGGATGCCGTCGACCTCGAGGGCCGGGTTGATGCGGTCCTGCACCTTCTCGATCGTCTCCACCAGCAGCGCGACACCGCGCAGCGCGAAGTACTCCGCCTCCAGCGGGATCATCACGCCGTGGCTGGCGGCGAGGGCGTTGATGGTGAGCAGGCCGAGCGACGGCTGGCAGTCGATGATGATGACGTCGTACTCGTGCATCACGGGCCGCAGGACGCGGGCGAGCGCCATCTCGCGGGCGACCTCGTTGACCAGCTGCACCTCCGCGGCGGACAGGTCGATGTTCGCGGGCAGCACGTCCAGGCCGTCGGTGTCGGTGTCCTGGATGACGTCGTGGATGTCGTGGCTGCGGTCCATCAGCAGGTTGTAGACCGTGACGTCCAGGTCGTAGGAGTTCACGCCGGTACCGGCGGACAGAGCGCCCTGGGGGTCGAGGTCCACCAGCAGGACCTTCCGCCCGTACTCGGCGAGCGCCGCGCCGAGGCTGATGACGCTGGTCGTCTTACCGACGCCGCCTTTCTGGTTCACCATCGAGATGACCCGGGCGGGTCCGTGGTTCTCCAGCTCGGGCGGCTCGGGGAACTCGGGCAGCGGCCGACCGGTGGGACCGAGGTCGAGGTCCAGGGTCGGTTTGGCGTTGCTCACGTCGTCTTCCTGTCGTCGGCGGGAGGGGCGCGGGGCGCACGGGCGCCG
>JAUNUA010000150.1:2132-5953 GCA_030538435.1 Brachybacterium sp. | reverse complement strand
CGAGGGTGTGCAGCCGGTCGGCCGTGCGCATCACCGCCCCGGGCCCGGCCAGCAGAACCTGCGTGCCGTAATGCTCGATCATGGCGCGTCCGGCGGACAGCGCGCACAGCTCTTCGCGGGTGGAGGGGATCAGCATGGCCGCCCGGTAGCGTGCTGCGATACGGGCCAGTGCCGGCACGTACCCGGGATCAACGGGGGAGGGCAGCTGCTCCAGGACGTCCAGGTCAGCGCTGCCGGTCACGGGATGACCGGGTCCACTGACGCCGATCACCGGGATGCCGCGCTCGGTGAGAAGAGCCGCGGTCACGCGACCCGGTTCGCGGTGGACACCGGTGACGATGATGTGTCCCAACCGGCTGCGGAAACCGGGGGCGAGGTCGACGGCGGTGGTGTGCTCGCTGTGGAGGGGCGTTCGGCTGATGACCATGGGCGAACTCCTCAACGGGTCGTCGGCGTCGCACCCGACACGGTGCCGGGAGCTTGGGCCAGTCAATGTAGAACTCAGGCGTTCACACCCGCGTGCCATACTGTGAATAGTCACCTTGGTGAAGCTTCGACCGCTTGCCCGACGGCCCGGTCATGTGCAGCGCACAGTCCGGGAGGCCGTCATTGACTCAGGATTTCGATGAGGGCCCGGTACCCGCAGACCAGTTCTCCTCCGCTCTGCGCGACGCGATCAGCCGCAGCGGTCTCACCCTCTCCCGCCTGCGCGATCGACTGGCGCACCACGGTGTCGTCGTCAGCGTCGCGTCACTGAGCAGCTGGCAGTCCGGCCACCGCCACCCGGAACGGGAGTCGTCCCTGGACGCGGTCGCCGCTCTGGAGGACATCCTCGGTGAGGAGCCCGGCTCGTTGCAGGGTCTGCTGGGCCCAGCCCGCGTCTCCAAACGCCCCCTGAACAAGGACGATCTGGACCTGTGGGTTCCACGGCAGGGCGGGGCGCGCGAGGCTCTGGTCGCGCTGGGCTTCACCCGGTCCGAGGATCTGCCCCACGAGATATTCGTACACGAGTTCGTGCAGGTGGACCTCGTCACGGGGGACCTCACGATCACCATGCAGATCATGGTGCGCGCCCTGCAGGACGGGCCCTGCCGCTTTCCCTCGATCCACGTGTTCGACGAGCCCGGGCCCGTCGTGGAACCGAGCTTCACCCCGATCTACGGGTGCGAGATCGATGCGCGGCTCCACCTGCCGCACAAACGCACCTTCGGCGCCGCCGTGTGTGTGGATGGCCCGATGGAGGCGGGTCAGCTGGCGATGTTCTCCTTTCGCATCGACCTGGTGACCGACCCGATGACGGTGGACGCGATCGAGTACGCGGTGCTGCGCCGCGCCCGCGACGTGTTCCTCGAGGTCGAGTTCACCGGGACCCGGCACGGGGTCGACGCCGTCCGCTACCTCCACGAGCGCAAAGAGCGCCAGGAGAGCCCCGTTCGGTTGGATGTGCGCAACCGCATCCAGAACTCCGCCTCCTCCTTCGGCCCCGGACGCGTGGGGCTGCGATGGGGCTGGCCCACGATGGAATGACCAGGCCCGATGGGGTGACGGGCGCGCCTCTCCGCACCCTCCCGTGAGACGGCGCGCACAGTACCCGGGGTTTCCCAATGCGGCGGCACCGTGCTAGCGTCCGGGCCTGACCGGAGACGCTGGCCGCCACCTCGGCGCACCTCCTCCGACCCCGCGGAGTTCCTCCTCCATGGACCTGACCCGCGACGAATCCCCCGGCCCCGCTGATCAGCGTTTGGCCGCCCTGTGACGTCCGCGCCGACGGCATTGCCCTCGGCGCGTCCCCCGTGCATCCCCTGCCGCGCCGCGCCGATGAGCCGCCTGCGCGCGCCTCGGGGATCCGTGCATGCCGAGGAGCCTTGCCATGGTCAGCGCGACCGTTCCCTTCAGCGCGGCCCGCGCCGCGACCGCCCATCCACCCCACCGGCCCGGACCCTCCCACCGACTGCGCCGTTTCGCCCGCCGCGCCGCCCGCGGCGGACTCGTGGTCTCGACCCTGGTGACCCTGGCCGTCTCGGTCATCATCGCGCTGTTACTGACCCCCGGTCCCGGCCCGGCGTTCACGGCCGTGCTCCTGGGCAGCGCCGTCTGGTGGGCAGTCCTGGTGCTCATCACCGACGGTGTCCCCGTCGGCCCCACCGCCGAGCCGATCCGCACCGGTCTGCTGGCCTCCTTGGGATCCGCCGCCGTCGGCGGCGTCTACGGGGCCCTCATCGCGCCGCTGCCCGTCCCGCACGTGCTGCTGCTGCAGGTGCTGCTGCTGACCGCCGCCCACTCGATGGTGGTCGCCCGGGTGCAGCGATTGCGCGGGCGGGACGCCCACCCCGCGAGCCTCCTCATCGGTCCGGCCGACCTCCTGCAGCACCAACCACTGGACCCCGACGACGAGATCCGCGGGTTCGCCGAGCCGCTGCTGCACGACGCGGAGATCGTCGCCCGCACCGTCCTCGCGGACGTGCGGCGCGGCGGACACGACCACGTCGAGATCCTGCCCGGAGTCCCGCCGGACGTGGTCGACGAGCTGGCCTGGACACTGCGTCAGGACGGTGTGCCGCTTATGCTGCGAGCCCCCGCCGGCCCGGTGCGCCGCTCCCGACTGCGGCTCGCGATCATCGACGGCCGACCCGCGATGCTGGTCACCTCCCCTCTGCCGGGCCTTCCCTCACGCCTGCTGAAGCGCGGCCTGGACCTCGCCGGAGCGAGCACCCTGCTGCTCCTGCTCGCCCCGCTGCTGCTGGCGACGGCGATCGCGATCCGGATCGATGACCGCGGGCCCGTCCTGTTCCGCCAAGAACGGATCGGCAAGGACGGCGAGCCGTTCAAGATCCTGAAGTTCCGCAGCATGCGGGTGAACGCCGACGCCCAGCTGCAGGAGCTCCTGCGCCGCCAGAACACCGAGGGCACCCCGCTGTTCAAGGTCAGCGACGACCCGCGCATCACCCGCCTGGGGTCAATCCTGCGCTCGACGTCCATCGACGAGCTCCCGCAGCTGCTGAACGTGGTCGGCGGCAGCATGAGCCTCGTCGGGCCGCGCCCGCAGCGCGCTGAGGAGGTGGAGCTGTACACCGGCTCCGCCCCGCACCGCCTGGGCGTGCGACCCGGCATGACCGGGCTCTGGCAGGTCTCCGGACGCTCCTCGCTGACCTGGGAGGAAGCGCAGCGGCTGGATGTCGAGTACGCCCACAACTGGACCGCCGGCATGGACATCGAGATCCTGCTGCGCACCCCCCGGGCCGTGTTCAGCCGGGACGGAGCCGTCTGATGCGGATCCTGCACCTCATGCACTCCACCGCCGTCGGCGGTGTCGAATCCGCCGTCGCACGACTGCGCACCGACCTCGCCGCCCGCGAGCACGCAGCGGACCATTCGGCCCGCGCGAGCGGTGACCCGTCCACCCCGGTGGAGTATCGCGTCGGCGTCCTCGCTGATGCGGAGGACGGCCGGCGCGCCCTGGAGGCCGACGCCATCGGCGGCGGCATGAACTCTCCGCTCGCCGCGCTGCGGCTGCTGCGCACGATGCGCCGTCACCGCCCGGACGTGCTGGTGACCTCGCTGTGGCGGGCCGTGGCGCTCGGCCTCCTCGGGCGCCGCCGCACCACCGCGTGGATCGTGTGGGTGCACAACACCCGCTACACCCACGCGCTCGACGCGCTCGTCCACCGCCTCGCCCTGCCCCGCGCCGACGTCGTCCTGTGCGACTCCCACGCCGCCGCCGAGGAGATCGTCCTGCCCACCCTCGCCGGCCACGCCACCGCACCACCGGTGCTGCTGGTCCGCCCCGAGGCCGCGCCCCTGCCCGTCACCGCCCCCGCGCA
>JAUNUA010000150.1:0-2032 GCA_030538435.1 Brachybacterium sp. | reverse complement strand
CATGCCCTGCACCACCACGGGATCATCCGCTCCACCGCGCGGCGCCTGCTGGCCCTGGAGGCCGACCCCGCCGCGTGGCGCGCCATGTCCGCCGCTGCCCGCGACATCCGCACCCCCCCGATGACCGACGCCTTCCTGGAGGCCTGCCACCGCGCCGCTCCCACCGCCACCCCCACGGGCCCCACCGGTACGTCTCAGGGGGTGCGCGCATGATCCCCCGTGCCGCGGAGAACCGGATGCTGTTGGTCGCCGGTATCACGCTGGCTCTCATCGGTTCGCTGATCATCCGCCAGTACCTCCCGGTCCAGTACCTCCTGGACGACGCCCACCTGCGGGACGCCATGGGCGGCGGCGGGATCCTCACCGACGCCGAGTCCTTCTCGCTCATCGCTGAGGGCTACCGGATGATGGGGCTCGATGCCGCGCCGCCGCTCGCGGGCCTGCTCGGCATGCTCATCTTCAGCACCGCCGTGCTGCTGGCGATCTCCTGGCAGGACCTGTCACGGATCACCGTCCCCACGCTGCTGCTGATCGGCGTGGTGTTCGTCCCGGGCCTGGTGTACCTCGGGCAGTTCAGCAAGGAGATCGTCACCGCGCTGCTCGCGCTGCTGGTGCTGGCGCTGCCCGCCGGGAACACCGCGGGGCGCCGCCTGCTGGCCGAGATCGCGATCGTCGCCGCTGCCCTCGCCTACGGGGTGCTGCTGCGACCGTACTGGCTGATCATCGCGGCCCTGTACGTGGTGGTGCGCCTGACGCTGCCCCGCACTCGCCACCCTCTGGCGCTCCTCGCGATCCCCGCCGTCGCCTTCGCGATCCTGCAACCGCTGTTCCTCGAGGTCCTGGGCAGTGGGCTGCAGGGCCAGCGGGAGTGGTCGAACGCCGAGCGCCCCGCCGGCACCGAGGTCGCCACCCTCATCCCGAGCATCGCCCCGGACGCCACCGGCGTAGTCGGCGTCCTCGCCGCGCTCGCCATGGTCGGTCTGATGCTGGTGCCGCTTGGCCTGCTGCTGTCCGGCTCCGCCTTCCACATGGCGGCCGGGGTGCTGATCACCCTGCTCTGGCTGAGCGTCCTGGTGCCCGTGCTGCGCGGCGCCTACCTCGCCCCGCGTGGCGAGCATCGAAGCGGCGCGGCGACAAGCCGACAGGTGCGGGCGACGCGCGCCGCCGCCTTGCTGCTCTCCGTCGTGATGGTCCAGGCCCTGTTCGAGCCGGACTACGGCTCCGTGCTGAAGCACCTCGCCCCACTGCTGCCGCTGCTGGTGCTGATCCGCGTCCAGCAGGACCTGCGTCCCCGCGGACGGAGGAGCGCATGAGGATCCACCACGTCACCGACGCCTCCTCCTCCGGCGTCCTCGCCTCTGTCACCACCCTTGCGCGCGCCCAGTCCGAACTGCCGGACGCCGACGTCGCGTTCACCTACGTCCCCCGCCACGACTCCCCGCCGCTGGAGGAGATCCGGGCTCTGTGCGGTCCCGCCGTCACCGTGCGCCGCGGCACCGCGCACCCGCGCCTCGCCGTGCCAGCCCTCACCCTGCAGCTGGCCCGGATCCTGGCGGGGGAGCGGGATGCCGCGGTGCATCTGCACTCCTCCCGGGCGGGTCTCATCGGACGGGTCCTCGCCGTCCTCACTGGAGCCCGCAGCCGCACCCTCTACAGCCCGCACTGCTTCGCCTTCGACCGCACGGACCTCGACCCGGTCCGTCGCCGCGCCCTGCTCGCCCTCGAGCAGATCGGCACCCTCCTCGGACCCCGCCTGGTGCTGGTCTCCGCTACGGAGGAGGACCTCGCCCAGCACTCCCTGCCCCGCCCGCGCACCGCTGTGCTCGCCAACCGCGTCCCGGTCGAGTCGCTGCGCCGCCACCGCACCGGCACCGACGCGCCCCGTGACACGGGGAGCGGGGACGTGCTCGCGATCGTGCACGTCGGTCGTATCGCCGCCCAGAAGCGGCCGGCCGCCTTCCGGTCGATCGCCGAGGCCTGGGACACCGACCCGGAGCTCCCTCCCGCCCGCTTCACCTGGATCGGTGAGGGC
>JAUNUA010000149.1 GCA_030538435.1 Brachybacterium sp. | reverse complement strand
CGAGCGGCGCCCCGGTCAGGGCGAGGACGAGGTCGCCGCGCGCGCGGGCGCGCAGGCCCCCAAGGGGGATCTCCACCAGGGCCGCGCCGGGATCGGTGCCGAGCAGCTCCTGCGCTTCTGCGGCGGAGGTACGATCCGCCGCCCCGGCGGGACTGACACCCAGATCGCCGTGGCCCCCGCGACCGCGATCCTGCAGCAGCGCCCGCGGCCCAGGATCCTCGATGAGCAGCGCCGGGCCGGCCGGCGGTGCACTGACGCCGCCGACATCAGACGAGGTGTCGCCGTCGGCGTCGCTCACCCGCACCAGTTCGCGCACAGCACGGAAGCGGACCCGGTCGCCGGGGCGCACGAGCGCAGGCGGATCACGGTCGAGGTCCCACATGGCCGCCGCGGTGCGTCCGATCAGCTGCCACCCGCCGGGTGATCGCCGCGGATAGACGGCGGAGAACTCCCCGGCCAGGCCGACGGCGCCGGCGGGCACGGCCGTCCGGGGGGTGGTACGGCGCGGCACCTCCAGGCGCGGGTCGCCGCCGGTGAGGTAGGCGAAGCCGGGAGCGAAGCCACCGAAGGCGCCGGCCCATGCGGATGCTGTGTGCGCTGCGATCACCGCGTCGACGGTGAGGCCGGTGTGCCGGGCGACCTCCCCCAGGTCCTCCCCGTCGTAGACGACATCGATGTCGACCTGCTTCGCCTCAGTTGGTGCTGCCGGTTCGGTGCCGCAGGACTCGAGCGCAGGTACCGCCCGGCGGGCGTCGGACGCGGAGACGAAGCGCAGGAGCACGGTGCGGGCGGCGGCCAGCGCTTCGAGCTGCCCGGGCAGCGGATCGGCGGCGAGGTCGGCGTGGAGGGCCAGGACGTCGTCGAGGTGGGAGCACTGGACGAGCAGACCGTGGGCACCAGCCCGGCGCACCTCCCACCGGGCCCCATCGGCGCTCACCCGGGAGGAGCGAGATGGTGTGCTCCGCTGCGTCTCTGGTGGGACGGGCCCTATTCCGTCCCTCGGCCCGCCCGCGCATCCTGAAGGATCCGTTCTCATACGAACGGCCGGATCTCGATGCCGGCGTCCTCGAGCCCGGAGCGGACCTCGGCGGCCATGGCGACCGCGCCGGGGGTGTCGCCGTGGACGCAGATGCTCTCCGCGCGGACACGAATGTCAGTGCCGTCGACCGCGCGGACCACGCCCTCCTCGGCGAGGCGGACCATGCGCTCGGTGACCTCCCGGGAATCGTGGAGAACCGCGCCTGTCGAGCGGCGCGGCACCAGGGTGCCGTCCGGGGCATAGGCGCGGTCGGCGAAGGCCTCCGCGACGCCGCGCAGCCCGGCGGCGTGGGCGAGGTCGAGGGCGATCGAACCGGGCAGCAGCAGCATCGGCAGGTCCAGTCCGCTGGCGCGGACCGCCTCGACGGTCGCACGGGCATGGGCCTCGTGGTGCACGATCGCGGTGTAGAGGGCGCCGTGGGGCTTGACGTACGAGACCCGTCCCCCGGCGGCCCGGGCGATCCCGTCCAGTGCGCTGATCTGGTAAAGGACGTCGTCGGCCAGTTCGGTCGGTGAGCAGTCCAGGAAGCGCCGCCCGAAACCGGCGAGGTCGCGGTAGGCGACGTGCGCGCCGATGGTGACGCCCGCGCGCACGGCATCCCGGCAGGTCGCGGCCATGGTGGACGGGTCCCCGGCGTGGAAGCCGCAGGCGATGTTCGCCGACGACACCGAGGCGAGAATCGCCGCGTCGTCCCCCATGCTCCAGGAGCCGAAGGACTCGCCGACGTCGCTGTTGAGGTCGATCCGGGCCGGGGTGCTCATGGATCTCACCCTAGGCGAGCACCCCGGTCCGGTCAGCGGGCAGTGCCCTCGGTCTCTGCCCGGCGGGCGTCGAGGTAGTCACTGACGTCGGCCTCGGTCCAGGTCTCGACGCCTGCGATCTCCGGCAGCTGGGATGCCAGGAACACGGGGTCGTGCCCCTCGGCGCGCTGCTGGTTGTAGTTCTTCAGCAGCAGCATCGCCTTGGGGAGCAGCAGGGTGATGACCACCAGGTTGATGACGGCGATGAACACCATGCTCACCCCGGCGATCGTCCAGGCGAGGTCCACCTCGATCAGGGACCCGACCATCACCATGACGACCACTGCGAGCCCGAAGGCGAGGTGCCATCCGCGCTTGGAGGTCAGGAAGTGCATGTTCGCCTCGCCGTAGGAGAAGTTGCCGAGCACCGAGGTGAATGCGAGCAGGAACATGATCAGCGCCAGGAGGATGACGGCCCAGCCGCCGAGGCTCTGGGTGAGTGACTCCTGGACCATCGTCAGCCCTTCCCCGCCGACGGTGACGTCGGGGAAGGAGACCAGCACGATGAATGCGGTGATGGAGCAGACCAGCAGGGTGTCGAAGTAGACGCCGAGGGTTTGCACGAGGCCCTGCTTGACGGGGTGGCTGACCGCGGCGGTGGCGGCGACGTTGGGAACCGATCCCATGCCGGCCTCGTTGGAGAGCATGCCGCGCTGGACGCCGTTCATGATGACCGCGCCGAAGGTGCCGCCGAAGACGGCCTGGGGGTTCACGGCGCCGACGACGATCTGCTCGATGACGCGGGGCAGCTCCTGGATGTTCAGAGCCACCACGATGAAGCCGATGAGCAGGTAGATCGCTGCCATGATCGGCACCATGTTCTGGGCGACGCCGGCGACGCGGCGCATGCCGCCGAGGACGATGGCGGCGGTGAGGGTGGCCAGCACGATGGCGAGCGCCCAGGTCAGCCAGGGCATGCCCTCGGGGTCGGTGTACGCGCCGACGGCGCCGGTCACCGCGTCGACGATGGTGTTGGCCTGCAGGGAGGTGAAGGCCAGGGCGAAGCAGAAGATGAACAGGACCGCGAAGAACTTGCCGAAGCCGCGGCTGCCGAGGCCCCTTTCGATGTAGAAGGCGGGGCCGCCCTTGTAGGTGTCGGCGCCGCGCACCTTGTACAGCTGCGCGAGGGTCGACTCGATGAAGCTGGCGGCGCTCGTGACCAGGCACATCAGCCACATCCATAGGACCGCGCCGGGACCGCCGAGGAAGATCGCGCCCGCGACACCGGCCACGTTGCCGGTACCGACGCGCGCCGCAGCGGAGACGGTGAACGCTTGGAAGGCGCTCAGGGAGGTGGTGCGGCCCTTCCCGCCCGTGCCGTCGTCATCTCGCTGAGGCTTCTGGGTGATCGCACCGAACATCGCCGGGATGGTCCGGAACTGCACTAATCCCGTGCGGACGGTGAAGTAGAGGGACAGCAGAAGGACCACCGGGGTGCCGAGGAACGTCCACAGCAGACCTTCCGATGACGCGAGGAATTCAGTGAATTGTTCGAGGGCGTCCATCCGTTGACAGTAACTTCCGGCGACGTCCGCGCCGGGCACACCCGGGGGACAATCCGGACGCGGGGCACCCGGGCGAGGGCCGGACACCGGGAGCGCGAGACGGGCCACACCCTGTGACCGGCCCCACGTTCGGGGTCGTGGCCGTCGGGCGTGCGAGGAAAGAACCGCAGGTGGGGGCCGCAAGGGCACTGGTCGTAGCGGGAATCTCGGCGCACGCTCGGGGGGCGCCGAGCGAACGACACGTGACGATCAGGTAACGACACGCCGTCAGGATCCGGGTTGCTTCCCGAATCCGCCGTGACTGTCGCGTGGACCTCGCTACCGTGGAGCAACGATATGGCTGAGCAACAGACGACGCCCGAAGCTGGACCGCCCTCGACCTCCTCATTCGATCTGACCATCCGCCCTCCGCAGATGCCGGACGGCGGCCCGATGTGGCGCGTGGCGCGCGACAGCGGATCGTTGGACCTCAATACTTCCTACGCCTACCTGCTGCTTGCACGCGATTTCGCGGCGACCTCACGGGTGGCCGTCGTCGCCGGCGAGGTCGTCGGGTTCGTCCTCGGCTACCGGCGGCCCGATGCCCCCGACCGCCTGTTCATCTGGCAGATCGCCGTGGATGATCGAGTGCGCGGCCATGGGATCGCCGCCCGACTGCTTGATGAGCTGCTGGATTCCCTGTCCGATGTGCGCTACCTCGAGACCACCATCACCGAGGACAACGCCGCATCCCAGCGGCTGTTCGCGGCCCTCGCCGAGCGACGCAGCGCCCCGCACGAGGTGCAGCCGCTGTTCGAGGCGTCGCACTTCCCGGACGGCCATGACGGCGAGCCCGTGCACATCATCGGGCCGCTCAGCCGCACCTCCTGACTGCATGTCTCTCGCCGACGGCACCGTCGGCCCCCTAACCCTGTCCGCACGCCCTGACGCCTGCCCGATGATCGAGAGGTAATCCGATGACCGTGACCGCACGCCCCACCACCAACGACCACGAGTCCAACGTCCGCAGCTACTCCCGCAGCTGGCCGACGGTGTTCACCACCGCCAGGGGCAGCGTCATGCGCGATGAGAACGGCGCGGAGTACCTGGACTTCTTCGCCGGCGCCGGCGCCCTGAACTACGGGCACAACCACCCGGAGCTGAAGAAGGCCGTCATCGAGCACCTGACCGAGGACCGGATCGTCCACGGCCTGGATATGTTCACCGATGTGCGCGGTGAGTTCCTGGAGAACTTCCACGAGAAGATCCTGGTCCCGCGCGGACTCGACTACCGGGTCGCGTTCCCCGGCCCGGGTGGCGCGAACGCTGTGGAGGCCGCGTTGAAGCTGGCCCGCAAGGTCACGGGCCGCGAGTCCATCATCAACTTCACCAACGCCTTCCACGGCATGACGCTTGGTGCCCTGTCGGTGACGGGCAACTCGATGAAGCGCGGCGCCGCCGGGGTGCCGCTGGTCCATGCAACCCCGATGCCCTTCGATGACTACGTCGACTGGGACGTCGAGCACCACGCCTACCTGGAGCGTCTGCTGACCGATGCGGGCAGCGGGCTGAACAAGCCGGCCGCGATCATCGTGGAGACCGTGCAGGGTGAGGGTGGCATCAACAGCGCCCGCATGGAGTGGCTGAAGACCCTCGCCGACCTGTGCGAGAAGCACGGGATCCTTCTGATCGTGGACGACATCCAGATGGGCTGCGGCCGCACCGGCGGGTTCTTCAGCTTCGAGGAAGCCGGCATCAAGCCGGACATGGTGACCCTGTCGAAGTCGATCAGCGGGTACGGCCTGCCGATGGCGCTCACCCTGGTGAAGCCTGAGCTGGACGTGTGGGAGCCGGGTGAGCACAACGGCACCTTCCGCGGCATCGGCCCGGCCTTTGCGAGTGCCACCCGGGCGATCGACCTGTTCTGGTCCGACGACGCCCTGGAGACCTCCACCCTTGCCAAGGGCAGGACCATCGACGAGCGCTTCGAGGCGATCGTCGGCCGCTACGACGGTCAGGGGCTGCTCGCCAAGGGCCGCGGCATGGCCCGCGGTCTGCAGCTCCCCAGCGGCGAGCACGCCGGACGCGCCGCCGCCGAGGCGTTCTCCCGCGGCCTGCTGGTGGAGACCTCCGGGCCCGAGGACGAGGTGCTGAAGCTGCTGCCGGCGCTCACCATGACCGATGAGGAACTGGCCCGCGGCCTGGACGTCATCGAGGCGTCGGTCGATGCCGCGATGGACATCTGAACGTTTCCCTGAGCCACCTGATTCCCCTGACCCGACCCGAAGGGAGCACGTCCCATGCTCGTGCGCACGCTTGACGAGATCACCGACACCGACCAGGACATCCAGTCCGAAAACTGGCGCAGCAAGCGCATCGTCCTCGCGAAGGAGGGCGTCGGCTTCTCCGTCCACGAGACCACCCTGTACGCCGGCACCGAGAGCTACTTCTGGTACGCCAACCACATCGAGGCCGTCTTCATCACCCACGGGAAGGGGGAGATCGAGGATCTCGCCACCGGTGAGGTGCACCCGCTGGCGCCCGGCACGCTGTACCTGCTGAACGACCACGACAAGCACAGAGTGCGGGTGGAGGAGGAGATCCGCTGCGTGTGCGTGTTCAACCCGCCCGTCACCGGTCG
>JAUNUA010000148.1 GCA_030538435.1 Brachybacterium sp. | reverse complement strand
GGAGGACGTCGAGGTGGACGAGGACTTCGTGGTGCCCGAGGAAGAAGTCGACGTGGACGTCGACGATGACTTCTGTGACCCCGAGGTGGACGACCCGGACGACGTTGACGAGGACTTCGTGCTGCCGGATGACGTCGAGGACGACCCGGACGACGACTCACTCGAGCCGGACGATGACGTCGACGATGACGCCGTCGTGCCGGAGGAGGTAGAAGAAGACTGAGATGTCGCGGCGGCAGCGGTCGTCGGGGCGGCGGTCGCCTGCGTTTCGGCGGCGGACTCGTCGCTGTCCGATGCCTCGTCGGGGCTCTCGGTCGCCTCGGGGACGTCGCTCGGGGAGGCCGAGGTCGCCTCGGGGGTGGGGGCCGCCTCCTCGGTCGCCACGGCGGCGAGGGCCTCCTCGCCCGTGCCGCCGCTGTCGGGAGCGCTTTCACCGGCCACACCGTCCTCGGTGACGACGACGCCGGACCGGGAGGGCTGGGGGTCGCTCAGCGGCGGGAGCGTGGCCACACCGATCGCGGCCACCGCCACACCTCCCAGGATCAGTCCCGTCCGGAGTCTCGTCAGCATGGGGTCATGCTGAGCAGGCTCGATGAGGTGGGGATGAGGCGATCATGAGAACTCTCTCATCCAGGATCAGCGGGGTCGATGAGCCGGTACCCGGCACCGCGCACCGTCACGAAGCGCTCCGCTCCGAGCTTGGTCCGCAGGTAGCGGACGTACACGTCCACCACGTTCGAGGCGCCGTCGTAGTCGTACCCCCACACCTTGGACAGCAGCAGGTCCCGGGTCATCACGTTGCCCGCGTTCTCCAGGAACACCCTGGCCATCGCGAATTCCCGGGAGGACAGTTCCACTCGCTGCTCCGCGCCGTCCGCTCGGTGGGTCGCGATGCGGCTGCGCAGGTCCAGGGTCAGGTCCCCGCAGGTCAGGGTGTCCTCATGGGCACCCCCCGCGGACCCCTCGGCCTCACGCAGGCGCAGGCGGACGCGTGCCAGCAGCTCCTCGAAGCGGAAGGGCTTGGCGATGTAGTCGGTGGCCCCGAGCTCCAGGCCCTGCACGGTGTCCTCGACGCCGGAGCGCGCGGTCACCATCACCACCGGGACCGATTCGCCCATGTCGCGCAGGGCCCGCAGCACCTGGAACCCGTCCATCCGCGGCAGCCCCACGTCGAGGATCACCAGGTCCATGTCGCCGCTGGAAGCGAGATCGAGCGCGGAGATGCCGTCGCCGACCACCGTCGGGGAGTATCCGCTGGCCTGCAGGCCGCGCTCGACGAAACGTGCGATGCGCGGCTCGTCGTCTGCGATCAGGATCCTCATGGTCTCGTCTCTCCGATCGGCGAGGGGTCAGGAGTGGGTTCCAGCAGGGTCTCACCCCGCGGTGTCTGGGGGATCACGAGGGTGAAGGTGGATCCGTGGCCGAGCCGGGAGTCCAGGCGCACTTCGCCGCCATGAGCCTGCATGATGGCCGCCACGATCGCCAGACCCAGACCGGCGCCGCCGCGCGGGGAGGCGTCCTCGCTCTCCACCCGCTGGAAGCGGTGGAAGATCCGCGTCTGGTCGGCGCGCCGGATGCCGATGCCCTCGTCGGTGACGCCGATGTGGATCTCGGGGCCATCCGGGCCGAGGACGCGGTCGACGGTCAGGGAGATCCGGGAGCCCTCGTCGCTGTACCGGACGGCGTTCGCGGCGAGCTGCACCACTGCTTGCATCAAACGCTGCTGATCGGCGTCGACGATCGCCGGGGCGGACCGCTCCAGCACCCAGTGCCGCTCCCCCACTTTGCTGACGCGGGCGAACGCATCGCGGGCGAACTCCTCCATGTCCACCGGTTCCGGGACGACGTAGTCCGGGCGACCCGAGCGCGCGAGCTCGGAGAGGTCCCCGACCACCCGGTTCATCCTCTGCAGCTCGTCCAGGGCGATGGCGTGGGATTCGCGCACATCGCCGGGGTCCTCGATGTCGGTCATCTCCAGCGTCCCCTGCACGATGGTGATGGGGGTGCGCAGCTCATGGCCCACATCCGAGGTGAAGCGCCGCTGCTCGTCGACCCCGGTCTCGAGGCGGTCCAGCATGGTGTTGAAGTTCCGGGCCATCGCCGAGATGTCATCGGAAGAGTCCGGGACGCTCACGCGTCGGGACAGGTCGCGCACGGTGACGGACTCCGTCGCTTCCCGCAGGTCGGCGACGGGCTGGAACAGGCGACGGGTGACCGCGTTTCCCGCGATCCACGCGATCAGCAGCACCACCAGGGACACCGCGGCGAAGTTCAGGGCATTGCGCCAGACGACGCGCTTTTCCGGAGCGAGATCGGTCGCCACGATGAACGCACCCTCCGCAGGGTCATCCAGCACCTGCACGGGCGTGACCGCGACCATCAGGTCCCGATTCCCCTCGTCCCAGCGCAGGTAGACGACCTGCCCCTCGGCGGACTCGGCGGCGTCCTGAATGCGGGGGAGGTGTCCGAGCTCCACCAGCTCGAAGTCCTGGCGACGCGGGGTGTAGGCCGGGTCGCCGTCGATCAGGGCCAGGAACGACTCGTGGTCGCTGGGGACCGCGGATTCGGTGGCCTCGCGCAGCAGGGAGTCGACATCGCGATGGCGGATGTCGCCGTTGGCGTCGCGGGCGTCAGCGGTGGCCAGCAGCTCAGCGATCTCCTGCTCGACCTCGGCGGCGTGGCGTGCCTCGACCTCCCCCATCTGCGCGAAGAACGCAACGAAGCCGGTGACGGCCAGCCCGACCGCCATGAACACGAGCATGGTGACCAGCACGCGTCCGCGCACCGTGAAGCCCCGCGTCCTCCTCGGGGCCGATGCCGCAGTGGCGCCGACGCGGGGCGTCATCGTCCGCGCTTCCTCAACCACGGGCTCATGGTAGCGAGCGCGACGAACCGCTCCCGCGCTCGCCGTCGGCCGGGCTCGCGGGGACGGGGTCCGGCTGCGCCACAGCAGGAGACTGCTGGGCGGAGGCGCCGGGCCGGGGCACGGTCGCGGGCCACCAGATGCGGTTCCCGATGATCCGGCAGAGCGCCGGCACCAGGAAGGACCGCACGATCAGCGCGTCGATCAGCACGCCGAGCGAGACGATGATCGCCAGTTGCACCAGGAACTGGATGGGGATCACGGCGAGCGCCGCGAACGTCGCTGCGAGCACCACGCCGGCGCTGGTGATCACCCCGCCGGTCAGGGACAGGGCCCGCAGCGTCCCCTCGTGGGTGCCGTGGATCAGGGATTCCTCGCGCACTCGGGTCATGAGGAAGATGTTGTAGTCGATGCCGAGCGCCACCAGGAACACGAAGGCGTACAGCGGCACCGTGGGATCCGATCCGGTGAAGCCGATCAGGTCGAAGATGACGGCGGCGATGCCGAGGGCCGTGCCGAAGCTCAGCACCGTCGTGGCGAGCAGCACCACCGGCGCGACGATGGACCGCAGCAGCAGCGCGAGCATCACCGTGATGACCACCAGGACGATCGGGATGATGAGGTTCCGGTCCGCGACCGAGGTGCGATTGGTGTCCAGGTCCACCGCGGTGGAACCGCCGACCAGGACATCGTCGCCGGTCGCGGCACGCAGCGCATCCACGGTCTGCTCGGCTGCGGCGGAATCCGCGGGATCCGACAGCGTCGCCTCGAAGAGGATGTCGCCGTCCGCGACGGTCGGCTCGGCCTCGGCCATCGGGCCCTCGCCCTGCGCCTGCCCGCTCTCGTCGACCTCGATGGAGCCGGCCGGGGAGTCCTCGGAGGCGAGCGCGAGGGAGTCGACCCCATCGACCTCGAGGATCGCGGCGGCGACGTCGGCGCGCTCACCCTCGGGGGCGAGGATGTACGCGGGGTCGCCGGTGCCGCCCGGGAAGTGCTCGTCGAGCACGGCCTGGCCGTCACGCGCCTGGCTCTCCCCGAGCACGAACTCGCTGGCGGGCACGCCGTCGGCCCGCAGCTGGACGAGGCCCGCGCACCCGAGGATCAGGAAGATCAGGACCGCGGCGGCGATGCGCTTCGGCGCGGCGGCGACCTTCTTCCCGATGCCGGGCCAGAGGCCCGTGGCCTTCTCGCCGACGAGCTCGGGGTGGGCATCGCCGTGGCGGGGGACGCGCGGCCAGAACGCGATCCGGCCGAGCAGCGCGATCATCGCGGGCAGGAACGTCAGCGAAGTGACCATCGCGGCGAGGATGCCGACGGTCGCGACGGGCCCGAGCGCGGCGTTGGAGCCGAGGTCGGAGAGCATCAGGCACAGCAGACCCGCGATGACGGTGCCGCCGGAGGCGAGGATCGGCTCGACGGTGCCCTTCGCGGCGGCGAGCACCGCGGTGAAGGGCCGCTCATGGTCGCGCAGCGCCTCCCGGCAGCGGGCGACGAACAGCAGCGAGTAGTCGGTGGCGGCGCCGATCACCAGGATGAACAGGATCCCTTGGACCTGTCCGTCGACGGTGACGAGGTCCGCTCGGGCGAGGGCGATCACCGCGAGCACCGCAGCGCACAGGGCCGTCATGGCACTGAGCAGCACGATGATCGGCAGCAGCGGGGAGCGGTAGACGAGCACCAGGATGATGAACACCGCGACCACCGCGACGATCAGCAGCAGGCCGTCGATCCCGGCGAACGCGGCGGAGAGGTCCGCGGAGAAGCCGGCGGGTCCGGTCACCCAGGTGCCGACGTCATCGGGCACGTCGGCCTGGACCTCGGCGGTGAGGGCGTCGACGGCGTCGGTGAGCTCGAGGTCGTCCGGGACGATGACGACGACTTGCGCGGCCTCCCCGTCGTCCGAGGGGATCGGCGGGGAGACGGTGAGGTCATCGGGGACGGCGTCCGCGTCGAGGCCGCGCAGGACGTCATCGGCCCGTTCGGAGAATGTCTCGAGGCCTGCGAGGTCGTCCTCGGTGAGCCCACCGTCGCGCTGGGCGAGGACGATCGCAGGGGCGCCCTCCTCCCCCTGGAACTCGGGGAGGCGATCCTGCACGGCGGTCGACTCGGCGGTCTCGGGCAGGAACGCGCTGCGCTCCTGGGTGGTGATGTCACTCAGCGTCCCGAAGCCCATCCCTCCGATCGCGAAGACCGCGAGCCACACCACGGTGAGCACGGCGGGCAGCAGGATGCGCAGCCACCGCGGGACGGCGGCGGGGCGGTCGGCCCGACGACGCTTCGGGCTGCGGTCCGTCGAGTCCGAGGTGGCGGTGCCCCGCGCGCTGCCGGTGGTGGTGTCGGGTCCGGTGGGGTCCGACGGGGTGACGGGGGACGATCCGGGCACGGGGTCTCCTCGGGTCAGGGCTGGGCGTGCGCGCGGTGGGGCGGGCCGCGCCCGGCAGAATCCGGCACCGGCGGTGGTGCCGTGGGGCTTCAGTCTGCCGGGTCGCGTCCTCGGGCGCCGCGCGCCGAGCCGTGCACCGTGGTCGACAGCACCCTCCACCGGCACCGGGGTCGCAATACCGTCGCTCTGGCGCGGCGTATCCGACAGCATTGCGACTCGGCGCTACGAGGAGACAGCCATAGCGACAGTAGTGCGACGCAGACCCGCCCCCGCACCACAGGGCCGGATCCTCCGGCATCGAGGTGACGGTTCCCGCCGCCACCCGGCGCCACCCTTCATCGAGGTGACGGTTCCAGCCACATCCATCGACCGGAAGCGGCGCACACCGTCACCAACGTTCGGGAGGCGCCAGAAGCGGGGAAGGGTCAGCCGCGACGGCGTCCGGGGCGGATCCGACGCAGCCACGAGCGCACCCGCCCGGGCCCGTCCGTGCGGCCACCGGTCGCCCCCGCCTGGGTCTCCCGCCCGGCACGCACCTGGTCGCGCTGCGCTTCGGCCTCCCGTCGGGCCTTCTCCTCATCCAGCCGCGCGCGCTTCTGCCGCTCGGCCTCTTCCTCGCGCAGGCGGCGCCGCTCCCCCGGGCCCTCGGCCAGCCGGTACAGCACCGGCACGATCACCAGGGTCAGCAGAGTGGAGGTGATGAGACCGCCGATCACGACCACGGCCAGCGGCTGGGCGATGAATCCGGTGTTGCCGGTCAGGCCGAACGCCATCGGCAGCAGCGCGAAGATCGTCGCCG
>JAUNUA010000147.1:4625-6093 GCA_030538435.1 Brachybacterium sp. | reverse complement strand
TTCTGGGATGTGGACCGGCTGCACCTGGGCATCGCCGGGCACACGCTCATGGCCAAGGAGGTGCTGCGGGTGCTCGGGGAGACCGATGAGATCGACGACCCGGAGCTCGACGCCATGCCCGCGGTCTCCCTGTTCGACCGCACGCGGGACAACATCACCTGGGGCCGGGACCACTTCTACCCGTGGCTGAAGCGCCGGGCCACCGGCACCTCCTCGGGCGACGGCATGTCCCCGAAGTACCCGCAGCTCACCGACAAGGTGTGGTGAGCCCCCGGCCGCTGAGCGGCGGCCGGTCGGTAGTCTGGGCGCGTGACGCTTTCCGAGCCTGATGCGAACACGCGCTTCGTCGCCGAGCACATCGCCCACCGGTATCTGCAGTTCAACCCGTTGGAGCGGTGGCCGGGGCATCGGGGCGCGCTGAAGTCCTCGGCGCAGAGCCGCGGGTTCACGGTCTCGGTGCACGGCAACACCATGATGTTCTTCAGCGGCGGGCTCTGTCTGGGCGCCTCCACCGGTCTGATCAGCTCGCTCATCGGCTACAGCGCCTCGCGGCTGACGAAGTCGAAGAACGCGACCCGCGAGATCCTCAAGGCCGCCGGGACACCGCTGCCGGCGGGGAAGGCGTTCGACGCCGAGGGCGCGGTCGCGGCGCGTCGATTCATCGAGGCGGAGCTGTCCCAGCATCCGGACCGGGCGTTCGTGCTCAAGCCCTCCGACGGCAACGCCGGGCGCGGGATCACCACCGGGATCGTCTCCGGCGGCGAGGTCGCCGGTGCGTGGAAGCGTGCCCAGGCGGCGTCGAAGGACGGGGAGATCGTGGTGGAGGAGCAGGTCGCCGGGGTCGACGTGCGGGTGTTCGTCGTCGGAGGCCGTGCGGTCTCGGCGGCGGTGCGCCTGCCCGCCCATGTGATCGGTGACGGGCGACGGACCCTGGCCGAGCTGATCGAGGAGTTCAGCGTGGTCCGACGGGTCAACGCCTATCTGGCAGCCCGGGACCCGTTCGTCGACGAGCGGCACCTGGCACGCTCCGACTATGACCTGTCCACCGTGCCGGGCCGGGGTGAGGCGGTGTTCCTCAACGGGACGGCGAACATCTCTCAGGGTGGGGCCAGCGTGGACGTCACCGAGACGATCGCCCCGCAGCTGCTCGACGTCGCCGTCGCCGCAGCGGCCGCCGTGCCGGGGCTGGGCACCGCCGGGGTGGACCTGCTGGTCCCGGACCTGGCCACCGCCGAGGGTGCGCATGTGATCGAGCTGAATCCCTCGGCGAACTGCTCGATCAACCAGTTCCCGGCCTACGGGGAGGGCCGCGACGTCACCGGGGCGATCCTCGACGAGATGCACCGGGTCGCCGTCGGGCGCAGTGTTCGACCCCTGATTGACGACCCGCCCCTGACACGCGTCGCTCCCCCGCCAAACGCCAGATACACCGGGGTCCCCCCCGGGGCCCCGCGGTGCGCCCGGGGGC
>JAUNUA010000147.1:0-4615 GCA_030538435.1 Brachybacterium sp. | reverse complement strand
GCGACGCGCAGTGTCCGGGAGTATGCGAGGGGAGTGCCCGATCAGCCGCCGAGGACGGCGTCGAGCGTCTCGTTCCAGATGCCCAGCGCCTGGTCCACCTCGGCCTCGTCGACCACCAGGGCGGGGATGAACCGCACGCACTGGCCCCACGGGCCGCAGGTGAGCAGCACCAGACCGCGGCGGGCGGCCTCCTGCTGCACGGCGGCGGCGGTGGCTCCGTCGTAGTGGCCCTCGGCGTCGCGGAACTCGTTGGCCAGCATTAGGCCCAGCCCGCGCACGTCGGTGATCTGCGGGTGGCGCGTGGCGGCCTCCTCGAGTCCGGCCTTCAGCTGCGCACCGCGGGCGGCCGAGTTGGCGACCAGCCCCTCCTCCTGGATGACCTCCAGGGTGGCCAGGGAGGCCGCGCAGGCGACCGCGTTGGCGCCGTAGGTGCCGCCCTGCGAACCGGGCCACGCCTTGTCCATGAGCTCCTGCTTCGCTGCGATCCCGGAGAGCGGGAAGCCGGAGGCCAGACCCTTGGCGGTCATCATCACGTCGGCCTCGACGCCGAAGTGGTCGCCGCCCCAGAACTCGCCGGTGCGGCCCCAGCCGGTCTGCACCTCGTCGAGGATCAGCACGATGCCGTGCTTATCGGCCCGCTCGCGCAGACCCTGCAGGAACCGGGTGTTGCTGGGGACGTACCCGCCCTCGCCGAGCACCGGCTCGACGAGGAACGCGGCGGTGTCGTTGGGTGCGGTCTGGGTGGCGAGGATGGTGTCGAGCTCGCGCAGCGCGAAGTCGGTGGTCTCCTCCTCGGACCAGCCGTAGTACGGGGTGTTCGGGAACGGTGCGACGACGACGCCGCCCATCAGCGGGGAGAAGCCGGCGCGGACCTTGGTGCCGGAGGTGGTCATCGAGGCGGCGCCCATGGTGCGGCCGTGGAAGCCGCCCTGGAAGACGACGATGTTCGGGCGCCCGGTGGCCTGGCGGGCCAGGCGCAGCGCGGCCTCGGCGGCCTCGGAGCCGGAGTTGGAGAAGAACACGGAGTTCAGCTGAGAGGGCAGCACCTCGCCGAGACGCTCGGTGAGGTCCAGCAGCGGCTTGTGCATGATGGTGGTGTACTGGCCGTGGATGAGCTTGCCGACCTGCTCCTGGGCGGCGGCGACGACCTTCGGGTGGCAGTGGCCGGTGGAGGTCACGCCGATGCCGGCGGTGAAGTCCAGGATGCGCCCGCCGGCGTCGTCGTAGAGCCAGACGCCCTCGCCGCGCTCGGCGACCACTCCGGTGGCCTGCTTCAGGATGGGGGAGAGGTTGGTCATGCTGGCTCCTTCTCGTGGGGGTCGACAGGTGGTCGGGACGGTCTCAGCCTGTCACACCTCGGCCCGTCATACTGGGTGTGTGGGGGCCGTGCGGATTGTTGCCGACCGGGCTGTGACCTAGGCTACTCACAGAGTGCGGGGCATGTCAGCCGTGCCCCGTCGTGCGGGGCGGCGGGGCCCCGCACAGTCCAGTTCATGACGGCGGCGAGTGTCCGCGTCGGACGATCCAGGAGGACCATATGGCAGAGGCTCAGAGCATCACCGCGCAGCAGGAGTCGGAGGCGATCTCCGCGACTCCCAAGCAGCTCTACATCGACGGGCAGTGGGTGGACGCCGAGGGCGGGGCGACCATCGACGTCGTCGACCCGTCCACCGGTGCGGTGCTGTGCCAGGTGGCCGACGCCAGCGTGGACGACGGCTGGGCGGCGATGCGCGCTGCGGAGCGGGCGCAGGCGGATTTCGCCGCGATGCCTCCGCGGAAGCGCTCGGACATCCTGATGACCGCGTTCCGGCTGATGCACGAGCGGGTCGACGAGCTGGGCCTGGTCATGACCCTGGAGATGGGCAAGCCCTTCGCCGAGGCCAAGGGAGAGGTGGCCTACGCCGCCGAGTTCTTCCGCCACTTCGCCGAGGAGGCCACCCGGATCGACGGCGGCTACCAGGTGTCCCCGACCGGCGGCGCCCGGTTCCTGGTGACCCGTCAGGCGGTGGGCCCGTGCCTGTTCATCACCCCGTGGAACTTCCCGCTGGCGATGGGCACCCGCAAGCTGGGGCCGGCGCTGGCGGCGGGATGCACCTCGGTGCTGAAGCCGGCGGCCCAGACCCCGCTGACGATGCTGAAGCTCGCGGAGATCCTGCACGAGGCCGGGGTGCCGGCCGGTGTGGTGAACATCCTGGTCACCTCCACCTCCGGGAAGGTGATGGAGCCGCTGATCCGGTCGGGCATCGCGCGCAAGCTGTCCTTCACCGGGTCCACCGGGGTGGGTCGCCGGCTGCTGGAGCAGTCGGCCGAGCGCGTGCTGCGCACCTCGATGGAGCTGGGCGGCAACGCCGGGTTCGTGGTCTTCGACGACGCGGACATCGACAAGGCCGTCGAGGGTGCGATGCAGGCGAAGATGCGCAACTCGGGCGAGGCGTGCACCTCGGCGAACCGGATCTTCGTGCACCGCGACGTCGTCGACGAGTTCTCGAAGAAGCTGGCCGGCCGGATGGGTGAGCTGAGCGTGGGCCGCGGCGTCGACGACGGCGTGAAGGTCGGTCCGATGATCGATGAGACCCAGCAGAACAAGGTGGCCGAGCTGGTCGACGACGCCGTCTCCGGCGGGGCGAAGGTCCTGACCGGCGGGTCGAAGCCTGAGGGTCAGGGCTACTTCTACACTCCGACGGTGCTGACCGACATCCCCGAGGGCGCGAAGATGTGGACCGAGGAGATCTTCGGTCCGGTGGCTCCGGTGAGCGTGTTCGACACCGAGGAGGAGGTCATCGAGCGGGTGAACTCCACCGAGTACGGGCTGGTGAACTACGTCTACACCGAGTCGCTGCGCCGCGGGCTGCGGGTCTCGGAGGCCCTGGAGTCCGGCATGGTCGGACTGAACCAGGGTGTGGTGTCGAACCCGGCGGCACCGTTCGGCGGTGTGAAGGAGTCGGGTCTGGGCCGTGAGGGCGGTCCCAACGGGATCGACGAGTTCCTCGAGGTGAAACTCATCGGCATCGGCATGGACTGAGGTCCTGCCTCCCCTCTCTCATCGAGTCCCCGATCCCTGCAGCGTGTCGCCCCGAAATCGGCCCAACACGCCGCAGGGATCGGGGACTCGATGCGTCAGGGGTCGGGTTCACCCCTGCCAGCCGCGGGAGGTCAGGGCCGTGGCGATCCGGTTCAGGGCGGGTTCGAACCGTGGCCGGGCGTGACGGTCGGTGAGCCGCACCTCCAGCCACTCGCCGTCGGCGGCGCGCTCGCCCCGGGTGACGTCCCTCTCGGCCTGCCGCGGGTCGGCGTGCCCCCGCCCGTCGTACTCGACCGCCACACGGAAGTCCTCGTTGCTCAGGTCCGGAGTGTGCAGGTACCGCCCGTCCGGGTCGAAGATCGGCGCGTTGACCGCGAACTCGGGCAGGCCCGCGCGGTGCATCCAGTACCGCAGCTCGGTCTTGCGCGGCGAATCCGCCCCGACGCGCGTCAGGGCCGCCGCCTCGCGCAGCGCCCGCACACCCCGGACCCCACGACGCAGCCCCGCGACCTCCTGCAGCTCCGAGGGACTCGTCAGCGCCGTGCCGTCGCCGTGGAACCCGAAGTCCCCGAACTCCGTACGAGGGTGGCGCACGAGCTGATCGGCGAGGATCAGCAGCTCCAACGGGCCGCGCCGATGAGCCAGGTCTGAGAGCGTCCAGGCGGGGCTGGTCAGCAGGATGCCGTCGCGTTCGACGAGGTGCTCCGGCGGTATCGGGACCTGATGTCCGACGACGAGGCGGTGGCGGATCATCGGCTTGATCCCGTCGATCCGGGTCACGTGGAAGGGAGGAGTGAGCGTCGTCGATCTTCCCGCAGCCTCTGTCACGCCCGGGTCCTCACGCCTCCATGTCGGCCCGGGCTTGGCCCACGGCAGGGCGAATCCGTGGAGGGCGGCCGCGGTGTGGTGGGAGACGACGTGGACGCCGTCGCCGGTGATGGCTCGCAGCGTCTCGCGGATCGGATCGTCGGGAACGCCGGCGGTGTAGAGACCATGCCCCAGTCGGGTCATGGTGGTGTTGCGCAGTCCGTGGCGGATCTCGTCGTCGTCGAACCCGGCGGTGAGCAGATGATGCCGACGCCCCAGGTGCAGCGGAGGCGGGGTCGTGGTGCGGCGGCGCCGGTCGGGTACAGGGTGCGGCTGTGCTGCGGACATGGCCACAGTCCACCGGAGATCGGCTCGGACTGCGTTCCGTTCTCCACAGGTCGCTCCCACCCCTCATCGAGTCCCCGAACCCAGCAGCGTGTCGGGACGAAATCGGCGCAACACGCTGCAGGGATCGGGGACTCGATGGTGATCGGGAAAGTGTGGCGAGGGTCACGCCCGGCAGTCACCACCACGGGGAATGTCCTCACGTGTCCCGCAGTTGTACAAGAAGTGAAAGTTGAGCCGACTGCGCTCAAGTCAGATTGACACCTCCGACCGGTAGGTGAAGACTTGAGCACGGTTCGCTCAATCTGGGCGTCGGCCGCCGGCGGGGAGCTCCGCACGGTCCCGGCGCACCTCAGCACTTCAGAACCCGAAGAAAGGGAGCAACTGACCATGGCACGAGCAGTAGGAATCGACCTCGGCACCACCAACTCGGTCGTCTCC
>JAUNUA010000146.1:5784-6106 GCA_030538435.1 Brachybacterium sp. | reverse complement strand
CCTTGACTCCCAGGGGCCGACGGGCTAGCTGGTTCGCCGCTCTGCCCTCCTACGCAGATCACCGAGTGCAGGACCGCTGCATGCTGGAGTGACCGACAGAATGTCTAGCCGGGACGGACGAGGGCGGCAGGAGCCCCGCCATTCCTCCCTGCATTCCAGCACCCCAATTCCGCGGGGGCCGGTTTCCCGCATACCTACCCCGCATGGGGTCGAAAACGTTCCATCACTTGGTACGTTTCGTGCCCCATACGGGAGGCAGAAGCCGTGTGGGGAGAGGAAGGCGCGCGGGAACAGGAAACCCGCGCCCGGCTCGCCTGCCCAG
>JAUNUA010000146.1:0-5774 GCA_030538435.1 Brachybacterium sp. | reverse complement strand
CTCACCACTCCAGGATGGCCCAGCGGTTCTTCTTCGCGACGCCGTACAGACCCAGGTCCGGATCCACCGCGTGGGGGGTGCCCACCAGCTTCAGCCAGGCGGCGTCGGCCAGGGAGTCGCCGTAGCCGTAGGACTTCGCGAGGTTCGCCTCGTGGCCGACGGCGTACTTCCGCAGCCAGTTCGCGCGCGCCTCATCCACCAGCGGCGGGGTCGCCAGGTACCCGGTCATGACGCCCTGGGAGTCCTCGTCCATGTGGGTCGCGACCACCTCGTCGAACAGGTCCTCCAGTGGCTCCACCAGCACGTCCAGCGCCCCGGTGACCAGCACCGTCCGGTGTCCCGCGGCACGGTGACGCTCGATCAGCTCCAGGGCCTCCGGGCGGATCGACGCGCGGATGCGTCGACCCAGGTCGCCCGCCATCACGCGACGCAGATCATCGGACCGGTACCCCTTGTAACGCCGGTTCACTGCGCGGATGAACTCCGAGCGATCGCGACGCTCGGCCCGCAGATAGCCGGGCAGCGCCCCCAGCAGGTTGCCGAGCTCCGCCGGCCACTGGTGCCGCGGACGGGTCGCCTTCACCACATCGAAGTACTGCTGGACGATGTTCGTGGCGATCACCGTGCCGTCCAGGTCGAACACCGCCAGTACGTCCGCGCCCTCGCGCATGGGCGGCGCGGCCTGGTCGCGTCGCTTGTCCAGGGTCGCCTTCCGGCGCGAGTAGGCCTTGGTCAGCTCCGTCACCGCAGGCAGGTGCAGCTCACGGAAGTAGGTGGTCCAGTCGATCCCGCGGACGTCGAAGTCCGCGACCGCGAGGAACTGCTCCGGCAGTTCCTCGCGCAGCGCGCGCGTGTTCGCGTCGTCGAAGATCATCTCGGTCTTCGTGTACTGCCGGTACAGCTCCGTGTACTTCCGCAGCGTCTCCAGGCCCGAGGCGTTGCGGTGCAGCGTCGAGGACCACTGGCGGGTACGACGGGTCGCGGGCAGGCGCTGCACCACCACCTGGCCGGCCTTCGTCGCGAGCTCCTTCACCCGGAAGCGCTTGTCGACCATCTCCACCGCCGGGAAGGACCACTCGGGCACCGCGATCGGCTCGCCCTGGTCGTCCTCCAGCGGGGTCTCGAGGAAGTACCCGCGTACGGCGGTCACCATTTCGTGGAAGGGCAGCGGGTTCGAGGCACCGGAGACCACCTGGTAGTAGGCGTCGTCCCCGCGACGGGAGACATCCTGCGTGGCGAGCGCCAGGATCACGTTCACCACGAAATCCACCGGGATGATGTCCAGCACCGAGTCGGCGAGGCCCGGGAACTCCGGCAGCAGGCCGCGCCCGTAGGCCATGATCAGGGGATCGGCGACCTTGTACCCGTCGATCCAGCCCGGGTAGGGCCGGCGCATCGCGGACTCGATGATCGAGGGGCGGACCACCGACAGTCGGTGGCCGTTGCCGGCCCACAGGTCCTCGGCGACCCGCTCGGCCATTGCCTTGGTGAAGGTGTAGATGTCGGTCCAGCCGACGGACTGGGCGCGGGTGCGGCCGTAGTCGACGAGGCGATCGGTCACCCACTGCTCGCGCTGGGCCTCCGCCGCGGCTGCGACGGCCTTCGGACCCATCTTCCCGTCGCGCACACGCGCGGCAAGGATCTGCCGGCGCAGCGTCTCCGGCTTGCGGGACTCCGCCTCCACCCGCTCGCGGGCCGCGATGGCCGAGGTGAACTCCTGGCGCCAGTCGACGTCGTGGACCAGCGCGCCCTCCTGCCGCAGGCCTTTGGAGATTCCGCCGACGTAGGCGGTGGACACGTGGATGACGTGCGGGTCCTGCCCGGAGGCGAGCAGTGCCTCGTACAGGTTCGCGGCACCTCCGACATTGGTCCGGAACGCCTCGTCGATGGGGGGGTCGAAGGACACGGAGGACGCGGAGTGGATGACCACGTCCAGGTCCTGCTCGATCGGTGGCATGTTCGTCAGGTCGCCCTCGAGCACATCCACGCGCTCGTCGAACGCCTGCTTCACCGACTCCGCTCCGACGCGGTCACCCCAGGAGGTGAACACGGGCTTGCGCAGCAGACCCTCGAGCCGCTTCCGGCCGCTCTGGGTGCCCTTCGGCCGCACGAGGACGGTCACCCGGACGCGCGGGAAGCTCTCCAGCAGAGCCTGCAGCACCGCCTGTCCGAGGAAACCGGTCACCCCGGTCAAGAGGATCTGGCGGCTGTCGTCGTCGACGCCGCCGATCACATGGGCGGTCATCGCAGTGGTGGTGTTCGACATGCTGGGGATCCCCCGGGGAGCGTTCGTGGTGGTCTTCGGTCCGATGCGGCGGGGACGGGGTGGCGGACCCGAGCGACGCCGCCGGGACCGGCTCCGACCGCTCCGCACGACCCCACAGGAGCCGTCCGTCCCGACGCTGGTCAGCGCCGCCCTAGTGTATCTTAGGGCCCATGCATACGGCCCTGATCACCGGTGGCACGTCGGGCATCGGAGCCGCATTCGCCAGGGCTTTTGCGCGGCGCGGAATGGACCTGGTTCTCGTCGCGCGGGACGCCGACAGGCTCGCCGAGACCTCCCGCGACCTCACGGCCGAGCACGGCGTGCACGTCGAGACCATCCGGGCTGACCTCGCATCCCGCGAGGACCAGCAACGCGTCGCGGACCGGATCGAATCGGTCGCTCCCGGGGACCGCCCCATCGACATCCTCGTCAACAACGCCGGCTTCTCCCTGCGCGCCTCCCTCGTCGACGCCGACGGCGTGGAGGCCCACGACCGCGGCTACGAGGTGATGGTCCGCTCGATCATCGTGCTGTGCGGCGCAGCAGCCCGCGCCATGGGTCCCCGCGGGGGCGGATGGATCATCAACGTCGGATCCACCAGCGCTTTCGTCCCCCAGAACAACTACTCCGCGATCAAGGCCTGGGTGAACGCGTACACCGAGGCGCTCGCCGTGGCGCTGCGCCCCTCCGGTGTGCAGGTTGCGCTGCTCGCCCCCGGGTGGGTGCGCACCGAGTTCCACTCCCGGGCCGGCATCAAGGGCTCCTCCATCCCGGGCTTCCTGTGGCTCACCGCCGACCGTCTGGTCGAGGACTGCCTGCGCGATGTGGCCCGCGGCCGCGTCGTCTCGGTCCCCAGCCGCCGCTTCCAGCTGATCGTCGCCGCGCTGCGGATCATCCCGCGCCGCCTCATCCACCGCATCAGCGCGATCATCTCCGACCGCCGCAACCGGGAGCGCTGAGCGATGGCACCCGCCTCCCCCTCGCCGCGCCGCCGCTCGCTGTCCGACCGCTCCCGCGCGCAGGGCTTCGACGCCACCGACGAGCGGATCGCGATCTACCGGTCACGGTGGCGCGCTGCGCTGCGCCGCATCCTCCAGCGAGGGATCTTCCGTCTGGTCGTGCGCGCGGCCGTCACCCCCGGCGTCGAGGTCAACCGCCGGGTGCGCTCCATCCGTGGCCCGTACGTCCTGGTCGCGAACCACACCAGCCACGTCGACGGCCCGCTGCTGGCCCTCAGCCTGCCGTGGACCCAGGCCCGACTGCTGTCCACCGGGGTCGCGGCCGACTACTGGTACTCCGTCTGGTACCGCCGCCTGTTCGTCCGCTGGATGCTGAACGCCTTCCCCATCGACCGCGACGGGTCCCGCAAGAACTCCGGGACCTCCCGTCGCCTGCTGCGCAGCGGCGTCCCGATCCTCGTGTTCCCCGAGGGCGGACGGCAGAAGACCGGTGTGATGGGACCCTTCAACCCCGGGGGCGCGGCGCTCGCCGCGGGCGCCGGGGTGCCCGTCGTCCCCGCCGCCATCGTCGGCGGTTTCGAGGCGATGCCCAAGGGTCGCTACTGGCCGACGAAGGGGCGCCCGCCCGTCGGCGTGATCTTCGGGGAGCCGCTGGAGGCGGAACCGGACGAGACCATCACGGACTTCACCGCCCGGATCCGTGAGAGCGTGAAGAGCCTGTACGACGACAACTACGAGAAGGTCCTGGGCGTGCCCCAGGGTCGGAGAACGAAGGACGTATGAGCGAGACGATGACGCCCCAGGACGTGAAGCGCCACAAGTGGTGGGGCTGGGGACTGGACGACGTCGTCTTCCGCTTCGACAACAAGCCGGCCTTCCCGCCGTTTGCCAAGCGCAAGATCGGCCTGGACCTCCACGACCGGCCGCAGGTCAGCGAACCCGACCTTGCCGCCTTCGACGTCCCCGCCTCCCGTCTGGGCGAGTCCCTGCGCGGCGACCTGGTGGGCGTGCTCGGAGAGGGGAACGTCGTCGTGGACGACGAGCTGCGGGTCGTCCACTCCTTCGGCCGCTCCATCACCGACCTCTACCGTGTCCGCTCCGGGGACTTCGCGCGCCTGGTCGACGCGGTCCTCTACCCGGGCACCGAGGACGAGGTCGCCGCGATCGTGCGCCTGGTGGTCGAGAAGGACCTGGTGCTGATCCCCTACGGCGGGGGTTCGTGCATCTCCGGCTCCGTCACCCCGGACGTCACCGAGGAACGCCCGATCCTGACCCTGAACCTCGGGCGGATGCGTCGGGTGCTGGAGATCGATGACACCTCCGGCCTCGCCCGCGTCCAGGCGGGGGTGTACGGCCCGGACCTCGAGGAGCAGCTCGCCGCCGACGGGTGGACGCTGGGCCATTTCCCGGACTCCTTCACCTACTCCACCCTGGGCGGCTGGGCGGCCACCCGCTCCTCCGGGATGCAGTCCGACAAGTACGGTGACATCGCCGAGATCGTCCGCGGGCTGCGGATGACCCACCCCGACGGCACCCTCGAGGTGAAGCCCCTGCCCTCGCAGTCCACCGGCCCGAACCTGCGGGAAATGGTGATCGGCTCCGAGGGGCGGCTCGGCGTCATCACCGAGGTCACCGTGCAGGTCCACCGGATCGCCCCGAAGCGCCAGGTCATCGCCTACATGTACCCGGACTGGGAGCACGGGATCCGCGGCATGCATGCGATCGCACGCTCCACCGAGGTCTCCCCGACCTTCACGCGCCTCTCCGATGGGCCGGAGACCGCCTTCAGCCTGTCGATGATCAAGGAGCCCACCTCCACCAAGGGCCAGATCGCCGCGAAGGTGCAGGAGGGGCTCTTCTCCTACCTGCGCTCCAAGGGCTGGGACACCGACGAGGAGATGTGCATCTCCTACGTGTGCTTCGAGGGCACCCCCGGAGAGGTCGACCGGCAGAAGAGCCTGGTCAAGAAGATCGTGAAGTCCAACGGCGGGATCACCCTCGGTGCCGGCCCGGGCGCGATCTACGACCAGAAGAAGTTCGACACCCCCTACCTGCGCGACTTCCTGCTGGACTACCGGGTGTTCGGCGACGTCTCGGAGACCCCCGGCACGTGGTCCTCGCTGAACGAACTGCACGCCGAGGCGATGCATGCCGGGTACCGGGCCCTCGACGAGCTCGGCCTGCCGGGTTTCATGTTCTGCCACATGTCGCACAGCTACCACGCGGGCGCCTGCCTGTACTTCACCTTCGCCTTCCCCTACACCGATGACGACGTGGCACTCGAGCAGTACCAGCACGTCAAGAGCGCCGTGCAGCAGGCCTTCGTCGACCACGGGGGCGTGCTCTCCCACCATCACGCCGTGGGCACCGAGCACCAGCCGTGGATGGAGGAGTCCGTCGGGGAGCTCGGCGTGCAGATGATCCGCGGACTCTTCGAGGACACCGACCCGGGCCGCAACCTCAACCCCGGGAAGATCGTCTCTCCCTGAGGAACCCGGCCCTCCGCGGCTCACGGCGCCGTTGGCGCCGGCGATTCGCAGCGCTGCCGG
>JAUNUA010000145.1 GCA_030538435.1 Brachybacterium sp. | reverse complement strand
ATCGCTGCGGCGGAGAACAGCAGGGGCAGGAAGTACAGCACCGAGAAGAGCTCCCGATACTTCTGCTGACCGGCCATGAAGGTCCCCAGCAGCACGCTCAGCGGGAACTGCACGAGGAACGTCAGCACCGTCAGCAGCAGGGTGAGCACGATCGCGTTGCGCGTGGTGCCGCTGGAGAGCACCTGCTGCCAGTTCGCGAGGCCAGCCCAGGAGGGCGTGCCCAGACCGTCCCAGTGCACGAAGGACAGCGCCACGACGCCGGCTAGGGGGACGAGCGCGAACAGTCCGAAGAAGGGGCGCGCTGGGATCCGCATCCTGGTGGTGGGGCGGGCGGCCGGGGGGGGGTCCGCCGCGGGACGCTTCTGGCGCCGTGCCTCGCCCGTGCCCGTGGTGCTGGTGGCAGGGGTGGCGGTGCTCATGAGGAGATCGTCGCGTTCATGTTGTCGATGAACTCCTGCGGCTCGATCTGGCGCAGGAAGATCTGCGAGAGGTTGGTCAGCAGCTCCTGCGCCGGGGCCGGGGCGAGCGCCTGATCCCACGAGAGCTGGAAGTGCGGGGCATCCTGGACCATGCCGTACGCATGGAGCAGGAAGCCGCTGTCCTCGGACTCCTCCAGCCTGCTCTCCATGTCGACGACGGCGGGAATCGCGCCGTCGGCGATGAGAACCTCGATGGACTGGTCACTGAGGTTGTACTCGTTGAGGAACTGAATGGCCTGCTGCTGCTCCTCCTCGCTCGCCGCCGAGGAGACCGACCAGTAGTTCGCGGTGTTGCCGACGATGTTCGCCGGGTCGCCGTCACCGTCGGGGATGTCAGGGAAGTTGAGGTACCCGAGCTTCCCGTCCTCGACGAACTCCGGTGCGTCCTCCTTGAACGTGTTGTAGACCCAGCTGCCCTGCAGGATCATCGCTGCGCGACCGGTGTGCACCAGCGCCGCGTCCGCGCCACCGTCCGCCACCACGGAGGTGAAGCCGTCACCGAAGGCGCCGGAGTCCACCAGTTCGATGATGTGCTCCAAGGCGGATTCGATGGCGGGGTCGGACCAGGCGTCGGGCTCGTTGTCCTGCACCCGCTGGAACACGTCCTCGCCGCCGATCCGGTCGGTGAGGTACTGGATGTACATCAGCTCGGGCCACACGCTGGACCCGGCAAGAGCGATGGGGGTGATCCCCTCGTCCTGGAAGGTCGAGATGGCCTCCGTCAGCTCATCCCAGGTGGTCGGCGGGGTGACGCCGTGCTCGTCGAACATCTCGGTGTTGTAGTACAGGACCACGGGCTGGGTGTCGCCGGTGGCCACGGCGTACACGCTGCCCTCCACTTCACCACCCGCGGCGACGGACTCGATCACCTGGGCGTTCAGCTCCTCGACCTGTCCGGTGAGCTCGACGACGGCGTCGTTGTCGACGTAGTCGGCGAGGGTGCCACCGCCCCATCCGAAGATCAGGGTCGGGGCGTTACCGGCGCCGACAGCGGTGCGGATGCGCTCCTTGTAGGCATCGTTCGCCATGTACTCGACGTCGAAGGTGTTGTCCGGGTTGTCGGAGTTCCACTCGTCGAACTCGCTCTGCCACATGGACTCCTTGTTGCCGGTGAGGGCCCAGGCGGTCAGGCCCCCGCCCGCGCCACCACCGGCCTCTCCGCCGTCAGGTCGGGCGCCGCCGCCGCAGGCGGCAAGGGCAGGGGCGGTGAGGGTCAGGGCGGTCATGCCGAGCAGTGCGTGCCGGCGAGTCAGGTGCGTCATTGCGTACTCCCGTAGTGATTGGAGAAAGCTTTCGGAAACTTCCGCTGCCTCGGAACTGTAGTTGGGCGTGCGTCGACGGGTCAAGACCCAGTTTCAGGCCGATTCCCTCCGCGCGTACTTGACGGATCGGTCACAAAGACCTAGGTTCGCACCACGAAAAGTTTCAGTCCCGTGGTCGCCCTCGGCTCGTCCCGTGCACCCGGGTCCCCATCGCGTCGACGCCGACGCACCCTCGAGGAGAACCATGACCGAGCATTCCGCCTGGAACGACCCCGCCCGGCCGACCGAGGAGAGGGTGTCAGCCCTGCTGGCAGAGCTCACCCTCGAGGAGAAGGTGGGGCAACTGGGAAGCTACTGGCTGCGGCCCGAGCTCGGCGACGCCGAGGGCTTCGCGCCCATGCAGTCGACCTTCGACGAGGACCGCGACACCTTCGAGGCCACCGTCGAGCACGGCCTCGGGCACATCACCCGTGCGTTCGGGAGCGGGCCCCTCGACGCCGCCGCCGGCATCGAGCACCTGCAGGGACTCCAGCGCGGTGTCATCGCTGCTTCCCGCCTGGGCATCCCCGCCATCGCTCACGAGGAGTGTCTGACCGGGCTGATGGCCCACGGCGCGACCACCTACCCCGCCGCCATCGCCTGGGGAGCGAGCTTCGACCCCGAGCTCATCGACGACATGGCCCGCCGCATCGGCAGTGACATGCGCGCCCTCGGTGTCCACCTCGGCCTCTCTCCCGTCCTGGATATCGTGCGCGACTACCGGTGGGGCCGCATCGAGGAGACCATGGGCGAGGACCCGTACCTCACCGGAGTGCTCGCCACCGCCTATGTCCAGGGACTCCAGTCGTCGGGCGTGGTTGCCACCCTCAAGCACTTCGCCGGGCACGCCGCCTCCCGCGCCGGACGGAACCACGCACCCGTCTCGATCGGCCTGCGCGAGCTGCACGACATCGACCTCGTCCCCTTCGAGATGGCCGTCCGGGACGGCGGAGCCGGCGCAGTGATGAACTCCTACGCCGACATCGACGGGGTGCCGCCCGCCTCCGACCCGTGGCTGCTCACCGAGCTCCTCCGCGACACCTGGGGATTCGACGGGACCGTGGTCGCCGACTACTGGGCGGTCAACTTCCTGGCCTCCATGCACGGCGTCGCCGCCGACGACACCGAGGCCGCGATCCGTACGCTCACAGCCGGCCTCGACGTGGAACTGCCGGAGTCGAACTGCTACCCCCTGCTGGTCGACGCAGTCCGCCGCGGTGACCTCCCAGAGGACGTCGTCGACCTCGCCGTGTCCCGGGTGCTGCGCCAGAAGATCGACCTGGGACTGCTGGACGCGGATGCCGACCCGGCAGCGGACGGTAGCCCGATCGACCTCGATGCGCCGGAGAACCGTGCGTACGCCCGGCGCATGGCCGAGGAATCCATCGTGCTGCTGCGCAACGAGGAGCGGACACTGCCCGTCGCTGAGCCGGCCTCGATCGCCCTGCTCGGGCCGGCCGCGACCGACGGACGCACGCACCTGGGTTGCTACAGCTTCACCAATCATGTGCTGTCCCGCATGGGCGACCAGGGAACCTCCGTCCCCGTGCCGACGCTCGCCGACGCCCTCGCCGACGAGTTCCCTGCTGCACGGCTCGACGTTGTCCCCGGGGTCGACGTGCTGGACCCCGACCCCACGGGCATCCCGGCGGCCGTCGAGGCCGCCCGCGCGGCGGACCTCGCCGTCGTCGCCGTCGGCGACCGAGCGGGACTGTTCGGCACCGGCACCTCCGGTGAGGGCTGCGACGTCGTGGACCTCTCCCTGCCCGGCGCCCAGGGGGAGCTGGTCGAACAGATTCTCGCCACCGGGACCCCTGTCGTGCTCGTCCTCATCACCGGGCGCCCGTACGCCATCGGTGCCTACGCCGAGCGGTGCGCGGCGATCGTGCAGGCCTTCATGCCCGGTGAAGAGGGCGGTCCCGCCATCGCCGGAGTCCTGTCCGGGCGGGTGAATCCGTCGGGGCACCTCCCGGCCGGCATTCCCGACCATGTGGGTGGACAGCCCGGCACCTACCTGGCCCCGCGCCTCGCCTGGGAATCCTCCGGCATCTCCAACCTCGACCCCCGACCCCTGTATCCCTTCGGCCACGGCCTGTCCTTCACAGATTTCGAGGTCACCGAGGCCCGCGTGGAGGCCGAGGAGGTCCCCACCGACGGCACCATCGTGCTGCGCGCACGGGTCGCCAACTCCGGGGACAGGGCAGGGCGGCGCGCCGTCCAGCTCTACCTGTCCGACCCCGCCGCGTCGGTGGTCCGGCCCCTGAAGCGCCTGATCGGTTTCACCAAGCTCTCGCTCGAGGCAGGGGAGAGCGCCGACGTGACGTTCACCGTCCCCACCGAGCGCACGGCCTTCACCGGCCGCGACCTGCGCCGCGTGGTCGAGGCGGGCACGCTGGAGCTGCGCGTCGGCTTCTCCAGTGAGGACCCCGGCCGACAGGTCGCTGTGCAGCTGACCGGCACGGACCGGACGGTGCCTGCCGGTACCGGCGCGCTCACCACGGCGGTGCAGGTCAGCGCCGTCGGGGGTGCCGATGCCGTGTAGCGTGCGTCGTGCAGTCGCCCCGAGGTAGACCGTCTCGCGGGGTCGGAGCGGACAGGAGGTGCGCGTGAAGAAGGTGACGCTGAAAGAGGTCGCGGAGCGATCCGGCGTGTCCCTGGCGACCGCCTCGAAGGTCATGAATGGACGCCCCGACGTCAACCACGACACCGGGAAGCGGGTCCTCGCCGCGGCAGCCGACATCGGCTATGCGCCGAAGAAGCGGGAACCGGTGCGGGCCCACTCCTTGGTGATCGTCTTTGATTCCCTGGCCGTGCCCTATTCCCTGTCCGTGCTCGACGGGGCGGTGCGCGCGGCCCGACGAGCCGGGGTGGGACTGGAGGTCGTGAGCTCCGTGGATCTCGCCCCGGGGGAGACGGAGGTGCTCTCCCGGCAGTGGTTCCAGCAGATGGCTGACAGGGGACACGGCGGAGCGATCGTCGTGACCAGCGCCATTGATGGCAGGCACAAGACCTGGAGCCGGGCCGCGGGAATGCCGCTGATCGCGGTGGACCCCGAATCGGCGTCGGGCGTGGACGGGGTACGGATCAGCGCCACCAACTGGAGCGGGGGTCAGCAGGCGGTCGAGCACCTGCTCGAGCTCGGACACACCCGGATCGGAGTGGTCGCTGGACCTGAGCGATCGGTGTCCGGACGCGACCGCATCCAGGGGTACCGCAGCGCCCTGCAGCAGGCCGGGATCCCGTACGACCCCGCGCTGGTGCGCGGCGAGCGGTACTCCTATGAGGAAGGCCGCCGCGTGGGCTTCGAGCTGCTGGAGATGGAGGACCCGCCGACAGCGATCTTCGCGGTGTCCGACTCGATCGCCGTGGGGGTCCTGCGCGCTGCCCACGAGCTGGGCCTTCACGTCCCGCGGGACCTCAGTGTGATCGGCTTCGACGACACCGTGCTCGCCACGTCCTCGAGTCCGCTGTTGACCGTCATCCGTCAGCCTCTCCAAGCCATGGGTCAACTCGCCGTGGAGCGCACCCTCGCCCTGGCTGCGGATCCGGACCTGTTCTCCCATCCCGTCCAGTTGGAGACCGAGCTGGTCATCCGGGAGTCGACAGGACCGGCGCCGGATCGCGAGAACTGATCCACGCCGCCGGATCGGCCAGCACCGGTGCCAGCGCCGTGCGCACGGCCCCGTCCAGGGCGGAGTCGCCGGGGGCTTCCGCGGCGAGCACGGCGATAGTGCCGCCTTCGGCGGCCAGGGCATGGTCTCCGATGATCCGTGTGAGAACCGGCGCGAGGTCGGTCGCGATCTCCCCGAGGTAGCCCCCGAGGACGACTGTCGACAGGTCCAGGACGTTCATCGCGCCCGCGAGGGCGAGCCCGAGGGGCCGGCCCATCTGGTCGATCACGGCGGCGCGGCCGCCGGCCGCCGCCGACAACGACCCGATGAGGTCCTCGATGGGGACGTCTGCGGAGAGTCCGGCCGAGGCACGCAGCGCATGGTGAGAGGCGTAGGCCTCCACGCATCCTCGGCGCCCACAGCGGCAGGTCGGGCCATCGGGCGAGATGACGACGTGCCCGATCTCGCCGGCCCAGCCGTTCTCCCCGCCGAGGATCGTGCCGTCCAGGACGACCGCGCCGCCAATGCCGGTCTCCCCGCGCAGATAGAGGAAGGACGATCCCGGACGGTGCTCGATCTCGACGCGGGCGGCGAGCCGGGTGTCGTTGACGGCGCGGACGGGAGCGATCGGCAGGGCCTGCGCGGTGTTCTCGGTAAGCCCCCCGAACGCCTTCTCGAGCGCCACGCCGGACCACCCGAGGTTCGGGGCGTCCACCACGGTGGTGCC
>JAUNUA010000144.1 GCA_030538435.1 Brachybacterium sp. | reverse complement strand
GAGTGCGTGGTGCGCGGGTACCTCACCGGCTCCGGGCTCGCGGACTATGAGCGGGGCGGCGCGATCGGGGGGCACCGGCTCCCCGCCGGTCTCATCGAGGCCTCGCGTCTGCCGCGGCCACTGTTCACCCCCTCCACCAAAGCCGAGCAGGGCGCGCACGATGAGAACATCACGGTCGCCTCAGCCCGGCGGATGCTGGGGTCGGAGCTGGTGGATGAGCTCGAGCAGCTCAGCACCCGCATCTACAACCACGCTCAGCAGATCGCTGCGGAGCAGGGAATCCTGATCGCGGACACCAAGGTCGAGTTCGGGCACGCACGGACCGATGGGGCGCTGCTGCTGGGCGATGAGGCGCTGACCCCGGATTCCTCGCGCTTCTGGTTCAAGGACACCTACCGGGAGGGATCCGCGCCGCCGAGCCTGGACAAGCAGTTCGTCCGGGACTGGTTGACCTCCCCGGAGTCCGGCTGGGAGCGGGACGGGACCGCGGCGCCGCCCCCTCTGCCCGCGGGTGTCGTCGCTCAGACCCGGGAGCGCTACGTCGAGGCGTACGAGAGGCTCACCGGCCAGGCGTTCTGAGACCGTGTGGCGCTTGGCCGCGCCCCGGCGACTCGCACCTCCGCGGTCACCTCACAGCTCCCCGATCGCCTCACAGATCCACGACGCGATCCTCCGGCCAGTCGCGCACCTCGGTGTCCTCGGGCGCGAGGGCGGTGGACTGACGCAGGTAGATGGCGCGGCCCTCAGGGCTGGCGACCCCGTCGTGCACGGGCAGCGCGAGCTGCGGGGCGACCTCGCGCAGGAAGTCGATGGTCTCGCGCATCTTGGACCAGGGGGCGACGACCGCGAAGGCGAGGACGTCGATGCCGTGGAACTCGGCAACCGGGTCCAGGGAGTCGCCGGTGACACCGAGGCGCGCCTCCCCGTCGGCCGTGATGAGAAGGCCTGTGTTCCCGACCCGGGGAATGTCCGGGTGGATGATGGCGTGCTCCCCGCCGACACCGGTGATCCGCGCGGCCCCGGGCTTCCCCGAAACCTCCGCGCTGTCGCCGGGCCTAAGGGACTGCAGTCGGAGCGTGCCGGCGTCGCGGACGGGGGCGAAGTCCTCGCCGGTCTCGATCTGCTCGGCGGTCTGCGGCTCGGCGAGAACGAGAGCACCGGTGTTCTGTGCGAGGACGTCCGCCAGCAGAGCGGGGTCGACGTGGTCGGGGTGCTGGTGGGTGATGGCGACGGCGTCGAGGCCCCGCAGGGCCCGCACGGCGTCCTGGTCGGTGAGCGTGCCCGGGTCGATGAGGATCCGCGCGCCGCCAGTGGTGACGAGCAGCCCGGAGTGTCCAAGGTGCTGAATCTGCATGGAGGCCTCCCAGGGTCGGCACACAGATTACGTGGTGGTAGAGCGGAATCCCCGCAGCCGCAGACTGTTGGAGACCACGAAAACGCTGGAGAACGCCATGGCCGCTCCCGCGAGCATCGGGTTCAGCAGGCCGAGCGCGGCGACCGGGATCGCCGCGGTGTTGTAGGCGAAGGCCCAGAACAGGTTGCCCTTGATCGTGCGGAGGGTTCGGCGGGACAGACGGATGGCGTCGACGGCGGCGGTGAGGTCGCCCCGGACCAGCGTGATGTCTGCGGCCTCGATCGCGACATCGGTGCCGCCCCCCATGGCGAGGCCCAGGTCCGCGGTGGCGAGCGCAGCGGCGTCATTCACCCCGTCCCCGACCATGGCGACGCGCCGTCCCGCTGCCTGCAGCTGGCTGACGACGCTGACCTTGTCCTCGGGGAGGACGTCAGCGTGGACCTCCTGGATGCCGACGTCAGCGGCGACGCGGCGTGCGACGGCGTCCCCGTCACCGGTCAGCAGCACCGGGGTGAGGCCGAGCGCGCGGAGCCGCCGGATCGCATCGGCGCTGCTGGGGCGCACCGCATCCGCGACCACGAGGACCCCGCGCACCGTCCCGTCCCAGGCGACGGTGACGGCAGTGCGCCCCTCGGCCTCGGCGGCGCCCCGCACCCGATCCAGGTCCGGATCACCGGTGACACCCTGCTCGTGGAGGAAGGACGCCCGACCGGCGAGGATGTCGCGTCCCTCGACGAGACCGACGACGCCGCGCCCGGCGTGGTTCTGGAAGTCCTCGACATCCGGGAGTTCGCCGACGTCGGCGACCGCGTCGCGGGCGATGGCACGGGCGATGGGGTGCTCGGAGGCGTCCTCCAGTGCGCCGGCGAGGCGCAGCAGCTCGGACCTGTCGATCCCCTCGGCGGTGTGCACGGCCTCCAGCGCCATGCGGCCGGTGGTGACGGTGCCGGTCTTGTCCAGCACGATGGTGTCGACCCGCCGGGTGCTCTCCAGGATCTCCGGGCCCTTGATGAGCACGCCCATCTGGGCGCCGCGGCCGGTGCCGACCAGCAGCGCGGTGGGGGTGGCGAGGCCGAGTGCGCACGGGCAGGCGATGATGAGCACGGCCACCGCGGCGGTGAAGGCGGCGGAGGCGGGGAATCCGGCGCCGAGCCAGCCGCCGAGGGTCGCCACGGCGATCCCGATCGCGATCGGGACGAACACCCCGGAGACCCGGTCGGCGAGCCGCTGGATCTCCGCCTTCCCGGACTGGGCGTCCTCGACCATGCGCGCCATCCGCGCGAGCTGGGTGTCGGCGCCGACCCGGGTCGCCTGCACCACGAGGCGTCCCCCGACGTTGACGGTGGCACCGGTGACGGCGGATCCCTCGGTGACCTCGACGGGGACGGACTCGCCGGTGAGCATGGAGGCATCGACCGCTGACGTGCCGGAACGGACGACCCCGTCGGTGGCGATGGTCTCCCCCGGCCGGACCACGAACTCGTCGCCCACCACCAGCTCGTCGATCCGGATGCGCTGCTCACGGCCGTCGCGACGCACCGCGACGTCCTTCGCCCCCAGGTCCAGGAGGGTGCGCAGGGCGTCACCCGCGCGGCGCTTCGAGCGCTTCTCGAAGTACCGGCCGAGAGATACGAAGGTGATGACCCCGGCGGCGACCTCGAGGTAGATGTGGCTCGCCCCGTCCCCGCGAGAGATGGTCAGCTCGAAGGGGTGGACGATTCCGGGCTGCCCGGCGGTGCCGAGGAACAGGGCGTAGATCGACCACAGCAGCGCGGCAATGGTGCCCACCGAGATGAGCGTGTCCATCGTCGCGGCGCCATGGCGGAGGTTCACCAGCGCTGCCCGGTGGAAGGGGTAGCCGGCCCACACCACGACCGGAGCGGCGAGTGTGAGCGAGGCGAAGCCCCAGTAGTCGAACTGCAGGGCGGGAATCATCGCCATGGCGATGACCGGCGCGGACAGCAGCGCAGAGATGATGACGCGGCGTCGCAGCGCATGGACCTCTCGGCCTTGCCGGTCCTCCCCCGGGTCGCCGGGTCCGTCGGCGGGATCGGCGCCCGGCTCCGGGGTGGGCAGCTGGGCGCCGTACCCGGTCTTCTCGACGACCTCGATGAGGGTGGCCGGGTCGAGGTCCTCACCCTGGACGCGGGCCTTCTCGGTGGCGTAGTTGACGCTCGCGGTGACGCCGTCGAGCCGGTTCAGCTTCTTCTCGATGCGATTGGCGCAGGCGGCGCAGGTCATTCCCTGGATGTCGAGCTCGACGGTTGCGCTGGGGTCTCTCGTGGTGCTCATGGGTGGCTGTCGCCCCCTCCGCCGCTGTGCTCTGCGGTCCCGTGTCCCGCACCGCCGTCGGACCAGTCCTGCACCCAGGCCTCGGGGACCAGGGCACCTGCTGCCAGGTACGCGGTGACGAACACGGCGATGAGGATCAGGGCGTACAGGCCCAGGCGGACGGGGGCGCTCACGTCAGGCGCCCGCCGGGGTCGCCTCGTAGCCGGCTTCGTCGACAGCGGCGAGGATCGCCGCGTCGTCGACGGGGGCGTCGGAGGTGACGGTGAGGATGCCGGTCTCGGCACTGACCTCGAGGTCGGTGACGGCGGGGACCTGGGAGACCTCCTCCCGGATCGCGGTCTCGCAGTGGCCGCAGCTCATGCCGGCGACGGTGTAGCGGGCGCTGTGCGGGGCGGTGGTCATCGGACTGCTCCTGATCGACGGGGGCGTGCGGACACCCCGACCATATACCCCTAGGGGGTATCGGTCAACCGGCGAGCGGTCCTGAGGACAGTGATCTCGACCCGCCCCCGCCCGACCTCCGAGCTGCGCCGCGAGACCGGGGCAGGCGGCTGTCCCTAGAATGGTCCGCGCCGACACTCGCGCACGACATCCGGGGCGATGCGCGCCCCGAAGGGAGACGACATGCCACGCGTGGTGGTGCACGTGATGCCCAAGCCTGAGATCCTCGACCCCCAGGGGAAGGCCGTGGCCGGGGCGCTGCCCCGCCTGGGCTTCACCGGGATCTCCGAGGTCCGCCAGGGCAAGCGCTTCGAACTCGAGGTCGACGGGACGGTCGACGAGACCGCCCTCGCCCGGGTGCGGGAGGCAGCGACCACCCTGCTGTCGAACCCGGTGATCGAGGACGTCGTGGCGATCGACGTCGAGGATGACGCCGCGAAGGACAGGTCCTGATGCGCGTCGGCGTCATCACCTTCCCCGGCACCCTGGATGATCGCGATGCCCTGCGTGCAGTGCGGCTCGCCGGCGGGGAGCCGGTCGCGCTGTGGCACGGGGACGACGACCTGCGGGATGTCGAGGCCGTGATCCTCCCCGGCGGGTTCTCCTACGGGGATTACCTGCGCGCCGGGGCGATCAGTCGCTTCGCCCCGGTCATGGACCGGGTGGTCGATGCCGCGCAGGGCGGGATGCCGGTGCTCGGCGTCTGCAACGGCTTCCAGATCCTCTGCGAGACGCACCTGCTGCCCGGGTCGATGATCAAGAACGCCCACCGGACGTTCCTCTGCCGGGACCAGCCGCTGCGCGTGGAGTCCTCGCGCACGGCCTGGACGACCACCTACGAGGAGGGCCAGGTCATCCGCATCCCGCTGAAGAACCAGGACGGACAGTTCGTGGCCGATGACCGCACCCTCGCCGAGCTCGAGGACGAGGGGCGCGTGGTGTTCCGGTACGTCGCCGGCGCCACCGGCGGCCCCGAGGGCTTCGAGCAGAACCCCAACGGCTCCCGCCACGACATCGCCGGGATCACCAACGCCTACGGCAACGTGGTGGGCCTGATGCCGCATCCCGAGCACGCCGTCGAGACCGGGTTCGGGCCCGACGAGCCCGGCCGCGCGACCCGCACCGGGACCGACGGCCTTGGCATGTTCACCTCGGTGCTGCACTCCCTGGTGGCCTGAGGCGCAGCCTCGGCCCGTTCGCACCTCCCCCGCGCGACGATCAGCCGTCCGCGATCGCGCGGAGCGCCGCCAGATGGCGGTTCCATCTCGCATAGCCGTCCGCGGTGAGCGACAGCAGGGTGCGCGGACGCTTGCCGACGAAGGTCTTGTGGACCTTGACGATCCCGGCCTTCTCCAGCTCCGTGATCTGCTTGGAGAGCACCGAGTCGGAGACCTGCAGCTGATCGCGGAGGTCCCCGAACCGGGCGTTCTCCACTGCTGCGAGCGCTGCGACGAGGGAGAACCGCACCGGGTGGGCGAGGGAGGACTCGAGGTCGAAGCGAGGGTGACTGCGCTCCTGCTCTGCCCCGTCGGGGCCTGTCGCACCCTCGGCGTCCGGGCCGGTCGAGGACGACGCCGGGCTCATCGGCGGGCCCCCTCGATCCGGCCCCGGGAGGTCCGCTGGCGATGGGCCTCGGTGGAGACGGCGATGACGTACAGCACCAGGAACAGCGGGGAGAGCACCAGCACGGCATTGGTCTGCGAGACCAGTGCGGTCACAACCCACAGCAGGCTCCACAGGGTGATGAGAACTCCCCAGCGCTTCCCGAAGCCGCGGCGCCACCGGTCCCGACGGAACAGGAACAGCGGGAGCATCGAGACGGCGAAGCATGCCATCAGAGCGATGGACACGGCGATGGGGAGGCTCAACCCGGGGGTGGCGTCGACCTCGCCGGCCATCCGCAGCGCGATCGCCCCGAGCGACGAGGTCACGCTCATCATGCCGAAGGTGACGAGGGCGGCCGGGATGGGGGTGGGGGTGCTGCGGTCCCGGCTGCGCGCCTCGTCGAGCATGGCTCGCGCCTGGTCGGGGTCCGGTGCGCGGTGGTCGATGGAAGGTGTGCGGTCATCGGCGGTCATGGCGGGGTCCTTTCCCTGGTGGTCGTCCCGGACCCGGGTGAGGGGTCGCGGCGGCATCGGTCGTGCGCAGCGGC
>JAUNUA010000143.1 GCA_030538435.1 Brachybacterium sp. | reverse complement strand
GTGAGGCGTCGGAGGATCTCGCCGGTGGTGGTGGCGATGATGGTGACGTCGTAGTCCTGGACGAGCATTCTCACGCGGGTTCGGGCGTGGGTTCGGCCACGCCGATCTTGAACATGTGGGAGTCGATTCGCAGGGTGACCTTGCCTGATGCATCGATGCGGTCTTCGCGTATGCGGTGCTGGGAGCGGGGATTACCGCCGGGGGTGGCCTTGGCCAGGCTGGCGTAGACGGTGGCAGGGATCTGACGGCCCGGGCCGAAACCTTGCATCGTCGGGGGAGATGAGTGATACTTCCCACACTACGTGTCGCCCACCCGGCGGCCACTCTGGGGGCGGGGGCGGAATCTCGATGAAATTGACTCGCTTTGTGATCACCGGCGCACTTGTCGCTGGACTGACCATCTTTGGCGCACCGGTGGGAGCAGCCCCGCCGGACCCGGAGGTTGACGAAAGTTTCGAAGCGGCAGTCTCTTTCTACGCCGCAGAAGAAGGGGTCGACAAATCCGACGCTAGCGAAATACTCACGGACCAGCGCATTGTGAACGAGGCCGCATTCGGGGAGAATTCCACAGAAATTGGGAACGGGCGCGTCAGTTTCGAGCCCGAAGGTGACGGTCAGAAAATCTTCGTACGCTCACTCGACGACCAGTACGTTAGCATGATTACGTCTACCGAGATCTCTGAGCATTCAGAATTTATCGTAGAGAAGGTCGAACCATTGAGTGAGGACGAGCTCGCTGTATCAGATGAAACGCTTGAACAGTTGCGCGCGGCGATACCCAATGTCCAGGGTGTCTGGATTCGTGAGAGTGACGGAGCTCTCATGGTTGACGCAGAGGGGGCGACGGATGCCGTGGCGAGGCGCAGCGCTGAAGCTGTAAACGTCGACGGATACGACACTGTTATAATTTCTTACGGCGACAAGGCTTCAGATACAATCACCGTCCGCGGAGGAGCAGCTATGAGTGTATGCACTTCCGGCGTCTCCGCAAAGTATGGGTCGTACATTGGGGTTATTACCGCCGCCCACTGCCCTAATAGCATGAGGCTATATGGAAAGCCTTCAAAGTCTGGTTCAAGCACTGCGGCAACGATGCGCAAGAAGGTTCACAACAAGAACGCAGATATCGCGTTCTACAGCGTATCTAAGTCTGGCAACACGTGGTCCAATACCCGTTTCGCCTCTTCCGCTTCACGCGCCGTTAAGACTGGAGGTGGGGTCGACATCGGCACAGGAACCACAGCTTGTCGACGGGGTATGACTCAGGGATGGAAGTGCGGCAAGATCACATCGATCGCTTTTAAGCCCGCGTGGTCCGGAGCCTGCCCCGGCACAACCTGCGCTTCCGTCTTCGTTCGCTACGCCACCGGGACGGCCAGTGGCGACAGCGGGGCACCAGTTACCGCAGGCAGCTCGGTCATCGGCATCCACAAGGGTGGAAGCAGTTCATTCAGCGTCTATTCCAAATTGTACCGCATGCCGAGTGGTGTGACCGCAGCAGGAGTGAAAGGCACTTCGTGATGCGACACGGCGACACAGCCGTTTCGCGCCGGCTACTCACATGGTCGCTAGCGGTCACATGCCTTGTAACCACCGCGCCGGGATGCGATTCGGACGCGCCGAGCACAAGTACATCTGCACCACCATCCACAATCTCGTCCCCCAGCACAGTCAGCGCCGAACGCTGGGTGAAATATACCGGAGGTGCAGGAGGAGACAGCGCATTACTGCATGGCACGGTTACCGAACGTGATGGTTGCCTCGCGCTTATTCTGGAGGGATCGGATGACAGAGAAGGTGTGATCCTAGCTTTTGAAGCAACAGACTCCAGGCCAGAGAAGTTGCGGGCAAGCGATGAGTTCGAAGGCACCGGCGGAATCGTCCCTGTTGATCCCGCTGCGGAGAATCCAGGGTTTCAGATACCTGAATCCTGCGGTGACGCGAGGGAGTGGGCGGTCGTCACTCGGGGCGAGTGATCCAGGCTAGAGTGCTCGCGGTGTCCGATCGAAGGGACCGCCGTATGGGTAGGGCACTTCGTTTGGGGTTTTCACCATTTGTCTGCCGCGTCGGCTGATCGATCGCGCGATCGCGAGGCCGTCCCGGCTCAGCTCGCGGAACATCCCCGAGATGGGATTCGTGAACCCGGTGAACCACAGGCCGGGCAGCGCCTCGGTGCCGCCGCACACCCGCGGGTTGCCGCCCGCATCCAGCACCCCGAGGTGACCGACCAGGGGCTCCAGTGCGCGCGTGTACCCCGCGGCAACGATCACCGCGGCCGGCTCCAGGCGCGTCCCGTCGGTGAGCTCCACATGATCGGGTCCGAAACGCGCCGGCGCTGCCACCGGCTGCACCCGGCCATCGCGGATCGCGGCGACGATGCCGACGTCCTGCACGGGGATGGTCCCGCGCAGCACCTGGGAGTAGATTCCGCCGCGTGCCCGCGGCAGCCCGAAGGCCCTCAGGTCGGGGAGGTCCCGGGCCAGGACGGTGTCCTGCAGCAGATCCACCAGACGCACCGGGAGGCGGCGCACCGCGATCCCGGCGAGGTTCGCGGTGGGGAACCACCAGCGGTCGCGGTGCAGGATGTACGGCGGGGTGCGCACAGCAATGCGGACGGAAGCGGCACCATGCTCGGTCAGGTCGGTGGCGATCTCCGCCCCGGTGTTCCCCATGCCGACGACCAGCACGTCCCGGCCCGCGTAGGGCGCGCCGTTGCGGTAGGCGGAGGCGTGGACGATCTGCCCGGTGAACGTGTCATCCCCGGGCCAGTGCGGCATCGCGGGGGTGTTGTTGTACCCGGTGGCGACCACGACGTCCCGGGCGAGCAGGACCTCACCGCCCTCCAGATGGACCTCCCAGTCGAGGCCGGGCCGCTGGAGGCGCCGCACCGTCGTACCCGTGCGGATCTCCAGGTCGTGATGGGCTGCGTACAGCTCGAGGTACTCCACCACCCCGTCGCGCGAGACCCATCGGCCGAGCCGCCGCGGGATCGCCATGCCCGGCAGCCCGGACAGCTCGCGCGGGGTGTGCAGGTGCAGCCGGTCGTAGTGGCCGCGCCAGGAGCTCGCGATGGTCTCCGCGCGCTCGAACACCAGCACGTCGACGCCGCGGGCCCGCAGGGCGGCTGCCGCGGCGAGCCCGCCGGGGCCGGCGCCGATCACGATGGCGCCCCGCGGATCGCTCCTCATCGTCCGCCCGACCGTCGGGCCTCCCGCCGGGCGGTGACGCCGGAGGCGGTGTCCATGAATGCCGGGGACAGCCGCTCGAGGGTCCAGAGGGCGCGGGCGAACGCGCCCACCGGGATCACGGTGCGGCGACGCGCGATCCCGCGCAGCGCCGCGTCGGCCACCTCCCCGGGTGTCAGCAGGCGCGGCTGCAGGGTGTGAGCGTACCGGCGGAAGGACCCGGTGTGGCGTCCGGGCCGCACGGGCTCATCGAGCAGCTTGGTGTCGACGAATCCCGGGCACAGCACGTGCGCGCGCACGCCGTGGCGTTTCGCCTCGATGGCGAACGCACGGGTGTAGGCGACCACGGCCTGCTTGGTGGTGGTGTAGGGCAGCTGACGCGGGGAGACCATGAGCCCGGCGAGAGAACCGGTGTTCAGGACGATGCCGGAGCGGCGGGGCGCCATCACGGCGTGCGCAGCCTGGGACCCGTCGATCACCGCGCGCAGATTCACCGCGAGCGCCCGGTCCCAGTGCTCGGCGGTGACCTCCTCGAGGGGACCGAACAGGAGGATCCCGGCGTTGTTGACCATCAGGTCGAGACGTCCCTCGCGCCGCATCGTGTCCTCGACAAGGGCCTCGACCGCGCCGCGTTCTGCGACGTCGACCCCGACCGGGGTGACCTGCTCCCCGAGCCTCTCGGCGAGGGCCTCGGCGGCACGCTCGTCGAGGTCGGCGACGATGACGCGCCCGCCCCGGCGGACGAGCCGGGCAGTCAGCTCCCGCCCGATGCCCGACGCCCCGCCGGTCACGATGCTCACCGCCGGCGCGCTGGACATCAGCTGCTCGTCCCCTGCCAGGCACTGAGGGCGTCCCGTACCGAGGTCCAGGACTCCAGCACGTCGCGCGCATCGGGGTGGGTCTCCGCGGCGATCGCCTCCAGGCGTGCCTCCTCCAGCAGGTCGTCGATCGCGACCCGGCCCCGGCGGTCGACCGAGGCCACGGCCGCCTCGACCATCGCGAAGCTGAGGATGTTCTCGTGGACCTCGCTCATCGGGGTGCGGTCCTCGCGCAGCGCGGTGACGAACTCGATGATGGACGCGTCGATCTGGTCGGGCTCGCGGGCGTCGTCCGCGGCGATCCGTTCCGCGAGACGCGCGGTCTCCTCATCGTCCTCGGTGCCGAGGACGGGTGCACCGCGGCCGTCCCAGGTGGCGGTGCCGTGCTCCCCGGCGATCCGCCATTCGCTGTTCCAGTAGGTGGGCAGGCCGCGCGCGTTCCAGGTGCCGTTGTAGACGAACAGCGAGCCACCGGTCATCTCGAAGGTGCAGGACACGGTCGCGTCGCCCGCGTACACGCTCCAGTCCGGGTTGGTGCCGTGGGCGGTGACGGCGATGGGGTCGGTGCCGGTGACGTAGCGGGCGGTGTCGAAGGCATGGATGCCCATGTCGCGCAGCAAGGGGTGCTGCTGCTCCGCCCGAAACCCGGTGTGCTCGTGGAACAGCTCGAAGAACGCGCTGGTCAGGACCGTCGGGCCGTACTCGGCGACGAAGCGCCGCAGCTGCCGCACCTGGCGGAAGAACCGTCGCGACTGGGAGACCATGAACAGGGTGCCGGTGATCTCGGTGTGGGCGACGAGGCTGAGCGCCTCCGGCAGCGTCTCGGTGACGGGCTTCTCCCCCAGCACGGGGATCCCGGCGTGCAGGGCCTTGACGGTGACGGGGTGGTGGGCGATCGGCACCGTCGGGTTGATGATGATGTCCGCATCGAGCTCGAGCGCGAGGTCCACCCCATCGGTGCCGACGGCGACGCTCCCGGGATCCGCCACCCCGGACTGGGCGATGGATGCCTCCGGCATGCCCTCCACCAGATCGGCGACGCCGACCAGTTCCGTGACGGGGCTGGAGGCGATGACGCGGGACCACCACTGCCCCATCAGTCCCGCCCCGACGACGACGGCGCGCTTCGGCGGCAGTCCCTCGGCGGCGCGCAGCGCCGCGTTGGGATCGGCGACCGCGCCGACATCGGTGGCCTCCAAGGCATCGGCCCGGCGGCGGGCCGACCGGGCGCGGTCCTCCACGGTGCTGGTCTCAGATGACACGGGTGATCTCCTCACCGTCGTCGGTGCGGTGATCCTCGCGCCACCAGCCGGCGGGGGCGTTGGCGATCTTCACCGGGGTGCGGTCGCGGTCCTCGGGGCGCGCCCACGTCGCGGCGTTGGCGAGGACCCGTCGGATCTCCGGCTGGTAGTAGACGGGGTACTCCTGGTCGCCGGGACTGAAGTAGAACACCTTGCCCTTGCCGCGCCGGAAGCAGCAGCCGGACCGGAACACCTCTCCCCCGGCGAAGGAGGAGACGAACACCAGCTCGTCGGGCGCGGGGATGTCGAACATCTCCCCGTACATCTCCTGCGCGGGGATCACGATGGGGTGGGGGACGCCGCGGGCGATGGGGTGGGAGCCGTTCACGGTCCACACCCGCTCCTCCTCCCCGTCGTTGCGCCACAGCAGATTGCAGGTGGTGCCCATCAGTCGTGTGAAGGGCTTGGCGTAGTGGGCGGAGTGGAGCGCCAGCAGCCCCATACCGTCGCGGACGTGGCGCACCACGCGCTCGGCGACCTCGTCGGGGACGTCATCGTGGGCCATGTGCCCCCACCAGGTGAGGACGTCGGTCTGGGCGAGCACCTCCTCACTGAGCGAGTCCTCGATGTCGTCCAGCAGGGCGATCCGCACCTCGGTCTCCACGCCGTCCTCACCGAGGACGGAGCGCAGGCCCTCGGCGATGACGGTGTGCATGCCGTCGGGGTAGAGCTCCTGGACCGTGGGGTCGGTCTTCTCGTGCCGATTCTCGCCGTACACGGTGATGCGCAGGGGTGCCACTGCGGTGTCCTCCGATGGGGTCGGGTGCGCCCGGCATGACCGGCCGGGGTTTCCTCCATCGTAGGAGGTGAAGCCCTGGTCTCAGCCAGCAGTCGGGGCCGACACGCCTCCTCGCGCCACCAGGGTGGGGGTCGCAGCAGCGCGGCTACGAGGGGCTGGCACCGGCAGCGCTGCGAATCGCCGGCGCCAACGGCGCCGTGAGCCGCGGAGGACCGGGAACCTCAGGGAGAGACG
>JAUNUA010000142.1 GCA_030538435.1 Brachybacterium sp. | reverse complement strand
GAGAAGGCCCGCGAGGTGCGCGACACCTCGCTGCGCGTCCCCCACGGCGAGTCCGGCACCGTCATCGGTGTGCAGGTCTTCACCGAGGAGGACGAGGGCGACATCCTGCCCACCGGCGTCAACGAGATGGTGCGCGTCTACATCGCGCAGAAGCGCAAGATCACCGACGGCGACAAGCTCGCCGGGCGCCACGGCAACAAGGGCGTCATCGCCAAGATCCTGCCGGTGGAGGACATGCCGTTCCTCGAGGACGGCACCCCGGTCGACATCATCCTGAACCCGATGGGTGTGCCCGGCCGCATGAACATCGGTCAGGTCATGGAGACCCACCTCGGGTGGGTCGCCAAGAACGGCTGGGACCTGGAGAAGGGCTCCGACGCTGCCGAGCGCCTGCCCGAGCAGGCCCTCCACGGTGAGCCGGGCACCCCGGTCGCGGTCCCGGTGTTCGACGGTCTGTCCGCCGAGGAGCTCGACTCCTTGATCGAGGGCGTCACCCCGAACCGCGACGGCGAGCGGATGGTCGGCACCAACGGGAAGGCGCGGATGTTCGACGGCCGCTCCGGTGAGCCGTTCCCCGAGCCGGTCTCCGTCGGCTACATGTACATCCTGAAGCTGCACCACCTGGTGGACGACAAGCTGCACGCCCGCTCCACCGGGCCGTACTCGATGATCACGCAGCAGCCGCTGGGCGGTAAGGCCCAGTTCGGCGGCCAGCGCTTCGGTGAGATGGAGGTGTGGGCCCTGGAGGCCTACGGCGCCGCCTACGCGCTGCAGGAGCTGCTGACCATCAAGTCGGACGACATCTCCGGCCGCGTGAAGGTGTACGAGTCGATCGTCAAGGGCGAGAACGTCCCCGAGCCCGGCATCCCCGAGTCCTTCCGCGTGCTCCTGAAGGAGATGCAGTCGCTGTGCCTGAACGTCGAGGTCCTGTCCTCCGACGGCCAGAGCATGACGGTGCGCGAGAACGACGAGGAGGTCTTCCGGGCCGCCGAGGAGCTCGGCATCGACCTGTCCCGCCGGCCCCACGAGGGCGTCGGCTCCATCGAAGAGGTCTGACGGATCCGGGAGCGGGGGAGCGGCACGCGCCGCGCCCCCGACCCGGCACCGCCCCGACCCTGATCCCTCAGACCCATACTTTTTCGATCCGAGAGAAGGACATCTGTGCTCGACGTCAACCACTTCGACGAGCTGCGCATCGGTCTTGCCACGGCCGATGACATCCGCACCTGGTCCCACGGCGAGGTCAAGAAGCCGGAGACCATCAACTACCGCACCCTGAAGCCCGAGATGGACGGCCTGTTCTGCGAGCGCATCTTCGGTCCCACCCGGGACTGGGAGTGCTACTGCGGGAAGTACAAGCGCGTGCGCTTCAAGGGCATCGTCTGCGAGCGCTGCGGCGTGGAGGTCACCAAGTCCAACGTGCGCCGTGAGCGCATGGGCCACGTGGAGCTCGCCGCCCCCGTCACCCACATCTGGTACTTCAAGGGTGTGCCCAGCCGCCTGGGCTACCTGCTGGACCTGGCGCCGAAGGACCTGGAGAAGGTCATCTACTTCGCGGCCTACATGATCACCGCGGTCGACGAGGACGCCCGCCACGAGGACCTCCCGGACCTGCAGGCCCGCTTCGACCTCGAGATCAAGGACCTCGAGAAGGAGCGGGACGCCGCGATCAACGATCGCCAGGTCTCCGCGGAGAAGGACCTCGCCACGCTCGAGGAGGAGGGCGCGAAGGCCGACGCCAAGCGCAAGGTCCGCGACGCCTCCGACCGTGAGCAGGCCCAGATCCGCAAGAAGTACGACGCGGAGATCGACCGCGTCACCGCCGTGTGGGAGCGCTTCAAGAACCTCAAGGTCGCCGACCTCGAGGGTGACGAGCAGCTCTACCGCACCATGAAGCTGCGCTACGGCATGTACTTCGAGGGCGGGATGGGCGCCGAGGCCATCCAGAAGCGCCTGCAGGACTTCGACCTGGACGGCGAGGCGGAGATCCTGCGCGAGATCATCGCCACCGGCAAGGGCCAGAAGAAGGCTCGCGCCCTGAAGCGCCTGAAGGTCGTCACCGCGTTCCGCTCCACCACCAACTCGCCTGAGGGCATGGTGCTGGACTGCGTGCCCGTGATCCCCCCGGACCTGCGTCCGATGGTGCAGCTGGACGGTGGTCGCTTCGCGACCAGCGACCTGAACGACCTCTACCGTCGCGTCATCAACCGCAACAACCGCCTGAAGCGGCTGCTGGATCTCGGCGCCCCCGAGATCATCGTGAACAACGAGAAGCGGATGCTGCAGGAGTCCGTGGACTCGCTGTTCGACAACGGCCGTCGCGGCCGTCCCGTGACCGGCCCGGGCAACCGCCCGCTGAAGTCGCTGTCGGACATGCTCAAGGGCAAGCAGGGCCGGTTCCGCCAGAACCTGCTGGGCAAGCGCGTGGACTACTCCGGGCGCTCGGTCATCGTGAACGGCCCGCAGCTGCGTCTGCACCAGTGCGGCCTGCCCAAGGGCATGGCGCTGGAGCTGTTCAAGCCCTTCGTCATGAAGCGCCTGGTGGATCTGTCCCATGCCCAGAACGTGAAGGCAGCCAAGCGCATGGTCGAGCGCGCCCGCCCCGAGGTCTGGGACGTGCTCGAAGAGGTCATCACCGAGCACCCGGTGCTGCTGAACCGTGCACCCACCCTGCACCGACTGGGCATCCAGGCGTTCGAGCCGCAGCTGGTCGAGGGCAAGGCGATCCACCTGCACCCGCTCGTGTGCGCCGCCTTCAACGCCGACTTCGACGGCGACCAGATGGCCGTGCACGTGCCGCTGTCCGCAGAGGCGCAGGCCGAGGCCCGCATCCTGATGCTGTCCAGCAACAACATCCTGAAGCCCTCGGACGGCCGTCCGGTGACCATGCCCGCGCAGGACATGATCATCGGCCTGTACCACCTGACCACCACCGACCCCGAGGCGATCGGCTCCGGCCGCGCGTTCTCCTCGGTCGCGGAGGCCGTGATGGCCTTCGACGCGGGGGAGCTGGCGCTGAACGCCGAGATCACCGTGCGCTTCACCGACATCGTCCCGCCGAACGGCTGGGAGGCCCCGGAAGGGTGGACCGAGGGTGACCCGGTCACGCTCACCACGACGCTCGGCACCGTCTACTTCAACGAGACGCTGCCGCTGGACTTCCCCTACGTCGTCGGGCAGGTCGGCAAGAAGCGCCTGGGCGGGATCGTCAACGAGCTCGCCGAGCGCTACCCGAAGGTGCAGGTGTCCGCCTCCCTGGACGCGCTGAAGGCCTACGGCTTCACCTGGTCGACCCGCTCGGGTGTCACCTTCGCGTTCTCCGACGTCGTCGCCCCGCCGTCGAAGAAGGAGATCGTCTCGCGCTACGAGGCCAAGGCCGCGCAGGTCCAGGAGAACCGCGACCTGGGACTGGTGTCCGAGGCCGAGCGCAACAGCGAGCTGATCGACATCTGGACCGAGGCGACCAACGAGGTCGACGAGGCGATGCGCGCGAACTTCCCGCGCAACAACCCGATCTACCGGATGGTCGACTCCCAGGCCCGCGGCAACTGGATGCAGATCCGCCAGATCGCCGGCATGCGCGGCCTGGTCACGAACCCCAAGGGTGAGATCATCCCGCGTCCGATCCTCTCGAACTACCGTGAGGGTCTGTCGGTGCTGGAGTACTTCATCGCGTCCCACGGCTCCCGCAAGGGCCTTGCGGACACCGCGCTGAAGACCGCCCAGTCGGGCTACCTGACGCGCCGCCTGGTGGACGTCTCCCAGGACGTGATCGTCCGCGAGCACGACTGCGGCACCTCCAAGGGTCTGACCCTGCCGATCGGCGAGATGGAGGCCGGCGCGGTTCGCGAGGGCGATGACGTCGAGACCACGGTCTACGGGCGCACCCTGGCGGCCGCCGTCACCGGGCACGACGGCGGTGAGCTGGCACCGGTCGGTGCAGACGTCGGCGACGTGCTCATCTCCGAGCTGGTCGCCGCCGGTGTCACCGAGGTCAAGGTCCGCTCCGTGCTGACCTGCGACTCGGCGGTCGGTACCTGCGCCCTGTGCTACGGCCGGTCGCTCGCGACCGGACAGCTGGTGGATATCGGCGAGGCCGTCGGCATCGTCGCGGCCCAGTCCATCGGCGAGCCCGGCACGCAGCTGACCATGCGGACCTTCCACACCGGTGGTGTCGCCAGCGCTGACGGCGACATCACCCACGGCCTGCCGCGTGTGCAGGAGCTGTTCGAGGCCCGCACCCCGGCCGGTTTCGCACCGATCTCGGAGTACGCCGGCCGTGTCGAGGTCGAGGAGACCGAGAAGCAGCGCCGGATCACCGTCACCCCGGACGACGGGGGCGACCCCGCGGTCTACACGGTCCCGCGCCGTGTCACCCTGCTGGTGGCCGACGGTGAGCGTGTCGACATCGGCCAGCAGCTCTCCCAGGGCTCGGTCGACCCGAAGCAGGTGCTGCGCATCCTCGGCCCCCGCGCCGTGCAGCAGCACCTGGTGGACGAGGTGCAGAAGGTCTACATCTCCCAGGGCGTGGACATCCACGCCAAGCACATCGAGGTCATCGTGCGGCAGATGCTGCGGCGCGTCACGATCATCGAGCCGGGGGACACCGACCTGCTGCCCGGTGACTTTGCCGAGCGGGTCCTGTTCGAGCAGGAGAACCGTCGGATCCTCTCCGAGGGCGGCCAGCCCGCCTCGGGGCGTCCGGAGCTGATGGGCATCACCAAGGCCTCGCTCGCGACGGACTCGTGGCTCTCGGCCGCCTCCTTCCAGGAGACGACCCGGGTGCTCACCGAGGCCGCCCTGAACCGCAAGAGCGACAAGCTCATGGGGCTGAAGGAGAACGTGATCATCGGCAAGCTGATCCCGGCGGGTACCGGCCTGCCGCGGTTCCGCAGCTTCGATGTGGAGCCGACGGACGAGGCCAAGGCGCAGATGTACCAGGTCCCCGGGTACGACGACCTGGACTTCTCCGGTCTGGGCGCCCCCCAGGGTTCGGTGAATCTCGACGACTTCGACTTCTCCGACCCCTTCCGCTCGGACTTCCGCTGAGTCGGACGTTCGCCTGAGGTAGCCGTCCACGAACGGCGCCCCACCTGACCCACTGGGCCGGCCACCGCACGCGGGGGCCGGCCCCGGGCGTCCGCGTGACCTGCTGCACGCCCGCCCCGCCCGTGAGTAAGCGGCGGGTAAAGCCTCCGCGGTGATCGCCCCAAACAGTGGTCCCACCCCTGGGAAGCCTGCCCGCGCAGGGGCACGATGGAAGAGCGCGGACGAGCGGCCGACAGGTCCCTTGCCGTCGGCCCTTTCGCGCGGACCCGATACCCAGGCCCGTCCTGACGCGCGCCCCGATCGCAGTCCGCCCCGTCCGCCGATGACCCCGGTGCCTGGCACCACGGCGTGCAGTGAAAGCGGATGAGATGAAGAAGCCCCCCCTGATCGTGTCCCTGGCGGTCGGTGCCCTCGCCCTCGGCGGGACCGGCACCGCCTTTGCCCAGAGCAACACGGTGACGATCGACCACCACGGTGAGACCACCACGGTCCGCACCTTCGATTCCACCGTGGAGCAGGTCCTGGAGAACCAGGACATCGAGGTGTCGGATTCCGACAGCGTCAGCCCCGGCCTCGCGGCCCCGGTCGCCGACGACATCGAGATCACCATCGTCGAGCAGCAGAGCGTGACCCTGGACGTCGACGGCACCGCCCACGAGGTGCTCACCTCCGGGGAGACCGTCCAGGACGCCCTGGACGAGCTGGACGTGGACCTGGAGGGCGCGGCGGTCAGCCCGGGCCCGGCGACGCCGCTGCGCGACCTGGACGGCAACGTCACCGTCGCGACCGTCAAGCAGATCACCTTCACCGGCCAGTACGGCACCTCCACCTACGAGGTCACCGGCGGCACCGTCCGTGAGGCAGCCGAGGCGAACCTCCGCGACATCGAGGACACCGATGAGTTCGCGCCCGGGGGAGACACCGTGATCACCGAGGACATGGAGGTCACGCTCACACGGGTGCGCACGGACGAGACCACCGAGACCGAGGAGATCCCCGCCGGCTCCCGCACGGTGGAGGACGACTCGCTGGAGGTCGGCACCAGCGAGGTGCGCGAGGAGGGCACGCCGGGGGAGCGCGAGCGCACCATCCGCGAGACCACCGTCGACGGCGAGGTCACCGAGACCGAGGTGATCGACGAGCAGGTCACCACCGAGCCGACCGATCGCGTCATCGCGCAGGGCACCCGCGAGCCGGAGCCCGAGCCGGCCGAGGAGTCGACCCCGGCGGAGGAGTC